>NZ_JBFFOH010000001.1:0-74000 GCF_041562805.1 Sulfurovum sp.
ATTTTACATTGACAAAATTACATCAACTTCCACAGATGGGTATTTCAAATAATACATCCAATAATGAGAATGATGTTGAAGTGGTAGATACTGACATTGTGGAAAAAGATACTTAACAATACAGGATTCTGTCATTGCTTAACAAAGGGTATTGTAATTATATACTTTGGTTAACATAATATAAATTCTATCAAAAAAGTAAATCTATCCTCCTTCATGTATTTGTATCTACGTTAAGTGAATTTTGAAAATGTAAAAAATGTCAAAATGAAGGTAAATATTGAAAATGAAATAAAATCTTTTAACCGTTGTTTTTTGCTAAAAAGTTAGAAATCTACAAAAAACAATAAAATCTATAAATCTCACTATTCTACATAAAGTCTATATTGTCAAAAAAAGTGCAGTTTAAAATTTAGCCTCTTTCTGTAAGCACATTTTTAAAATTAATTTAGGCGATCAAAAAATAAAAAATCTCATTTGGTGTTTGATCAATATGTAAAAGAATATTTATTTTAAAATAGCTAATTAGCTTCTCAGTTTATAGACCTAAATAGTCTACATATTTTTTGTTGTATTGAGTTTATAAGACTTTGGATTAAAAATAGCAGAAAAATAGGCAAAATATAATATTTATTAGTATTAGTTTAGTAGCTCTTCTCAGTATTTCTCTTTGTTTGACTACTTGAAATATACAATGCTCCACTAGGGCCCTTAAAAAGGTGACATATAGCAGTATGAATGAACAAGTGTTCTTTAAATAAATATACTTCAAGAGATAAAGTGAACAAGTGTTCTTTTAACTTGGGTGGTAAAATATAATAAGAGAACAAGTGTTCATAATATTGAAAAGGATAGACTTGACAAAAGAACACTTGTTCACTATAATATCATCAAAGGAGCTTCTATGAACGAGCAGAGCGTTACTTCTTCCCTATCCAAAGGAAGTAAAACCAAAGACAAAATACTTAAATATGCCCTTAAACTCTTTGCAACCAAAGGATATAAGGCAACTACAGTAAGAGACATAGCAGGAGCCATAGGTATCAAGCAAAGTGCCCTCTATAACCACTTTAAGAACAAAGATGAGATACTTGAAACGCTAGTAAGTGAACTTACCTCCTCTGCAATAGTGACTATATTTGATGATAAGGAGGCCTCAGAGCTCCATAAACAAGGAAAGTCACTGCTTATGTCCATTGCCACTACTTTTAAGCTTATAGGCTTTGACGGGCAAAATGAAGCACTTTTAAAGCTACTGATGCAAGAGATATACAAAAATGAGAGAATAAGAGAGATCTATAATGAGTATTTCTACCAGGAGAACTTTAAAAAGCTTTCAAGCCTCTTCTTTATGATGATGCAGGATGAGATGATAAAGTCTTCTGACCCGCTATTATTGGCAAATGAGTTCTTTTCACCCCTATTTTTCTATCAAATGCAGGTTTCTTTGCTAAAATTAGATAAAAAATCGACCTCTTCAGTTGTTTCTATGTTTGAAAAGCATGTAGATTTCTTCTGGGATAATATAAAACTAGATAAACAAGAGACGCTATTTTAGGAACATACTAAATAATATTAAGGAATATAATGGAAACAAAAGTAGATCATTTTGCAGATAGATCAAAATCTTGGGACATGAACAGTAAGCGCGTACAAAATGCTAAAGGGATAGCTGAGTTAATAGTAAATAATATAAAACTAAACAAATCCATGGAAATTATGGATTTTGGTGCGGGTACAGGTCTTTTGAGCTATTTTGTTGCACCCTATGTAGAGAAAATAGTTGCGGTAGACAATTCTCCTTCTATGCTTCTGGAGTTTCAAAATAAGTGTGGACAGTTCTCATGTAATACTGAAGTGATAGAGAAAGACCTGAGCACAGATACCCTTGATAGAAAGTTTGATGGCATTATTTCTTCTATGACAATTCACCATCTGGAAGATATCCCCGCCCTCTTTTCAAAATTCTATCATATGCTAGATGATCATGGATTTATTGCTATTGCTGATCTAGACAGTGAAGATGGTACTTTCCATAGTGATAATACTGGAGTATTTCATTATGGTTTTGACCGTGAAATGCTTGCCAGGCATGCTATGGAGGCGGGATTTAGGGATGTAAACTTCATTTTTGCCAATAAAATCTCTAAACCTCATGCTGAATTTACTGTCTTTTTGATGACAGCGATTAAATAATATTAGAGAATATTAATATGAGGCAACTATGGTTCATGGCTATCTTTATTCCCGTACTTATATGGTCTTTTGTTTTTCCTAAGGACCAATTTACATGGTTTTTAGAAGTATTGCCAGTATTTATAGCATTATTCATTATGGCACTTACCTATAAAAAGTTTCCATTGACTCCCCTGCTTTACACCCTGATTTTAATTCATATGATTATATTGATGGTGGGTGGTCATTATACCTATGCAGAAGTTCCACTGTTTGACTGGATCAAAGAAGTTTTTGAACATAGTAGGAATAACTATGATAAAGTAGGTCATTTTGCACAAGGTTTCATCCCTGCCATACTTGCGAGAGAGATTCTCATACGTAAGCACATTGTACAAGGTACAAAAATATGGTTAAATTATATCATTTTGAGTATTATTTTGGCATTTTCTGCATTTTATGAACTTCTAGAGTGGTGGGTGGCTCTAGTTGTAGGCGAAGATGCTGAAGCCTTTCTTGGCACACAAGGTTATATCTGGGATACACAATCAGATATGGGATATGCACTGGCTGGGGGCATAGTGGCATTATTACTACTTTCAAAACTGCACGATAAGCAACTATCACAGGTACTTCCTGAGGATGTTAATACACTGTAGGAGTTAAAATCTAATACGATAAGCAACATATGCTGCACTAAGAAATTACTCTACCCTTACACACTTCTCAGTTCGTTCTCCATCAGAAGTGGTCCAGGTGAATGTATCGCCATTCTTCTGAAGGCAAATAGATATATTTTTATCTTTATCCTCATAGTCATAGCAGAAGGCACCAAAGCCTCTATCAGCGTGGAAAGTCTCACCGTCTGCAGTTATAACTGTAATACTATGTGATTCTACACTCAAGAAAGCATTCTTGCACTCATATAGCTCTGCAGACAATAATGATGATGATAGAAGCAGAATGATCAGTAATGTTTTCATATGTGAATTATACCGTATTTACTAGATAGTTCTAAAGCTATTTACATTTGAAATACAGGGAAACCTCTGTTGAATCAGCTGCAGTTCTTACTGGTTTAACTCTTTGACTTACAAATACATATTTCTTTCCTTTTTTAGTACAATAATTATGAGCCTCATTTAGGGCTTTATTTTGCATTTCACTTAATGAGTCAAAACCATTATCATCTATTAGTAATATTTCATATGTTCCATGATTATATTTTTTCATTGTACTTTTGCTACTACATCCAAGAAGAAATAAGCTAAAACCCAACATAATTAAAAAACTTCTCATAACAACCCCTATATTGTTTCATTAAAGTAGTTTATAAACTATTAACTCCGAAAAATCACCATCACCACCCTAGTACCTACTAACAAGTCCCTAAATTAGGATTGCTAGTATATTATATGGGATATACGTTATTTGGAGGGTGATTATAATTGTTGTTACTTGCTAAATTACACGATAAGCAGAAAATTCACTACTTAATGGAGATGATATGTAGAGTTTATTTATTTTGGTATAGCCACCATGCAGAGACCATGATAAAAATGGATGTAATTATTATAAATTTCATTTTTCCCATGAAAGTGAGATCTTCTCCACACCTGTAACACGTTTTACTTTCTGGTATGACTTTGGCACCATAGTCACATCTCTGTTTTTTCATTTATTTACTTGGTTATCAAAACAATAGAAAGGTTTATGATACTCATTATGATCACAGCCAAGACAATGGTTTTATCTTCTTTATTCCAATCAAGCACATTCATCAGTTTTGGTAGTATTCTTCTCATTACCTACGACCCTTTTTGTTTGAATATAACACTATAGCATTATGGATGTCACATTTCTGTAACATCTAACTCCCTTTAGGCAATATTTTCGTCAGAGCCCAAGAGATTTCGTGCTCTCATAACATCTTCGAGTGAGCCTTTTTGCAATACTTCACTAAATTGAAAATCAGTTACATAGCACTCACCATAGGCTTCTCTTTCTCTAGTACAACTGCTTATATATAGACTTTCATCTTTTGATATACAGTCATTCTGTAGGCTTTCTATAGCTGATATTTTTGATATTTTTTTCACACAATATCCCTTTCTTTTGAAAAGAAGTATAACACTGTGTGTGTCATATTTCTGTCACATTAAAACTTTAAACAAATGAGATATCTTTTATAGTAGCGTAGATCAAGAAAATATTCTTCACAATTACTTCACACTTCATGTATATAATTGTGCTACAATTAATTACATTCAAATAAGGATCTAACATGAAAAAAACACTATTAACATTAGGTACATTGGCACTTATGACTTCTCCTTCATTATTTGCAGTTGAAGCTACGCAAACGAATTTAAACACACAACTTCAAACACAACAAAGATTACAAAATGGTACTGGCGCAGGTACGGGAAAGAAACAATACAAACATCAGTACAAATACCAGAATAAATACCAAGGGACAAACGGTAATAAGATGCAAGGTAATGGAAATGCAATAGGTACAGGACAAGGTAAGGGGCAAGGAAATGGTCAGGGCAAAGGTCAAGGTAATATGTCAGGAAATGGGCAAGGTAAAGGCCAAGGAAACATGTCTGGAAAAGGTCAAGGCGGTGGAAAAGGTAACGGCGGCGGTATGAAAAGCGGCGGTGGTAACAAAGGCGGTGGCGGAATGAAAGGTGGTAGAGGTGGTGGTGGAAGTAAGAGATAATCGTACCATCCAAATACTTCAAAGGGTATTTATTTTAAGTACCCTTTCTAACGCTTCTTACTCCTTTTAAATAAACATTTTTACGTATATATTAATTACTTCATGAGTATATCATAGTTATCACAAGCAGTTTTGTGTCCATCATCACAAGCTTTCTTCCAAAGTGCTTTTGCTTTTGAATAACTTCGCTTTACGCCCAGACCTTTTGCATACATCAGACCTAGGTTAGAACATCCTTTAACATATTTTCCATCACAGGCTTTTGTATAGAACTTTACAGCATTGGCATAATTCTTCTTTATACCTTGTCCTTCTGCATACATTAACCCCACATTATAACAGCCGCCGGCATAACCTTTATCACAGGATATTTTATAAAACTTCAAAGCTTCATTATAGTCTTGTTTGACGCTTTGTCCGTTCTCATATACAATGCCGACATAGGAGCAGCTTGTAGCATCTCCGGCAGCACAAGATTTTTTTAAATCGTCAAATTCACTTGCACTCAAACTTGTACTCAGGACAGGTAGTAGCATGAGCATTGTTAGTAGTATGTTTCTCATTGCTTGTCTCTCCACTTGTTCAATAGTAAATTATACTTTTAATTCTTTAAGAGTTAGTGTGCATAGTTGTTTTAAGAAATTATTTTAAACTATCTTAGTGGCTGTAAGAAAGATGTACTGTTTACCCGTAAGTGTGACTCTGTACTTATGTTGCTGTAGGTACTTTTTACAGAAAATAACATCATTAAAAAGTAGTGACATTTCACTCATCGCATAATTGGGTGCTTTGGCTCCGTAGATCATCTCACCTCCTACCCACCTACTGTTTGGAAAACCCAAAATAATGGCAGAATCTTTTTCCAGGTAGTTTTGTACTAATGACATAAAAAAAGGTTTGAAGTTGATACTCGGACTTTGAAGCGTGCCTATACTAACAAGAAGGTCAAACACTCCAAGGTTTAAACGATCCAAGTCATTGATATCATGTGTATAAAATATTACATTTTCTTCAGGAAAGCTTGTCTCAGCACAGGATATGGCTGTTTTAGAATGGTCTATACCTATCAGATTCATGTTTTGATATTTATCAATATCTAAACTGTTTCTAATAACACTAAACTCATCACCAGTATTGATGCCAAGATTTAGGACACGTGTTCTTTTGTCTAGTTTGGCATTCTGTAAGGCTTGGCTATAGTAGTAAAGAAAGGCTGGTTCTTCCATCTTGTTTATTTGTGAAAAGTGAGAGTCTATACCATACTTTTCCTCTTTTGAACTCTGAAATTCTGTATGAAAAGAACTATGTGTCTCCAGTTTTTCAAAACGAAGTTTTATCAGTGGGTAAGTACTTTTTTCAGGTGTCATCATTTTGCACATCAAAAGTTCTGCCAGGTCAACCCATGATTTGTAGCTTCGGTAAAGATAGCTTGTGCCATTTATGTCTGCTTTCTCCCCTGCATACCCCTTTCCAAGATCTGGATCAAGTACTTCAAAGCTGATGCACTTTCCTGCTTCACACTCATTTACCTGTGTAGTCAGTGATATGATGATATCTTGCATGGATTGAGTAGTAAATATCAAAAGTGAACTCCGTATCTATATATAATATTATTTAGTATAATACTAATGTGTGTCTTGGTAAGAAGTATTTTATCATAGATGTTTAAAATGGGAGTTTGTAGGAGACAGACAGTATTCCCACGATTATGTGGGAAATACCGTAGTATGAACCAATATGTATACTGGTTTTAACAGCTTAGGGACAATTCCCTGATGGACAATTACCTTTGTTTTGCATTCTCTGGTTTTGATGTGCACTGAATTCCTCTTGACTTATGACACCATCCTTATTCGTATCTATATCTGAAAAGGTAGGTGCATTTCCTGCATTTCTCATCATACCATTACCTTGACCCTTACCTGGACTTGGACAATTTCCTATTGCACAATTTCCTTTGTTCCATTTCTTCATCTGCTCTGTTTGATGTAAACGGAATTCTTCCTGGTTTAATGATCCATCATTGTTTTTATCCATCTCTGTAAATGCTGGCGCGTTTCCTGCATTTCTCAGCATTTTACCCTCTTTGGCTTTCTGATTCATACGTTTTGCTCGTGCTTCTTCCAATTCACTTTGTGTGATCTTACCGTCATTGTTAAGGTCATATTGCTCAAACGTAGGTAGGTTCTTCATACAGTTTTGTCCCCCACCCCTCATGCCTTGACCCTGACCCATACCTTTACCCATACCTCGCGTATTCATATATTTTTGTCGTTCGTCCGGACTCATAGTTTGTATACGCTTTTGCATCTCTTGTTGAAAATCTGGACGATCATCTACGGGAACACTTCCTCGCATATTCATCATATCTTCTGTGCTCATTTGAGAAAAATCAGCAGCCCATGCAGCAGAAGCTAACAGCCCTATAATTAATAATCTTTTCATCGTTTGTTCCTGTAATTCATTGGATTCATTCCTCTATGGAGGAAAGTTGGATTATTTTACTCTAAGTATGTGTAGTGAATGTGTAGAGTAAATATAATAATTCTTATGAATTTATATAATTTTTTGATATTATATAAAATATCTTTAGCTGAACGATACAATCTGTCCAGTTAAGGAACTATAAAAGGTTTCTATGAAGTTTTCAAAAATAATACTTTTTTTCACACTGACACAGGTTCTATTCGCAGAGAGAATGGAAATTACCTCTGCCTCCATGGAGGCAGAGGATCAAGAAGTACGCTTTATAGGTAATGCCAAAGTACAAATAGATGACAGTTGGTTACATGCAGATAAAGTTATCGTTTATCTTGATGAGAACAATGAAACAAAAATGTATGAAGCTACAGGATTAGTGAGATTTAAGATTAAAAATGAAAAACATTCTTTTAACGGCCGTGCAAATAAAGTGATCTATGATAAGTGGAAATCACTCTATGTGTTAAGAGGTAAAGCAGTTATAGATAGTAGTGATTTTGTGATTAAACGTCATGTTAAGGGTGATGAGATCACACTTAATGTGATGACCGGTAGGATGAATGTAAAGGGTGGTCCTATTGATACGAAATTTTTTATAAAACTACATGACTTCAAACGCGCGTTTGGGTTATAGATTGTACTTTTCATACAGTATGCATTAATGTGTAGATGATGGGTTTATACAACTTTTTGATATGATGTTGATTATCTTTACAGAAGGAATCTCTAGTGTCAAAGCATGATCTCATAGTAGTTGGTTCCGGAGCAGCGGGTATGATGGCTGCCATTACTGCTGCACGTGTGGGCAAGTCTGTGCTTCTTCTAGAAAAACTCTCCAAAATAGGGGCAAAACTTAAAGCCACAGGCGGTGGACGCTGTAACCTGACCAATACACTCTCAAATGAAGACTTTATGGCTCGTTTTGGTCGTGATGGACGTTTCATGACCCCTGCTTTAGAAGCCTTGGATCATAAAGAACTTATGTCATTCTTTAACGAGCTCGGTGTGGAGAGTCATGCACCCGATGGTTACCGTGTTTTTCCCATTACTCACAGCTCTTCGACTATCATTAATGCTATGGAACAGGAGATGCAAAATCTTGGTGTGAAAGTATTGTGTTCTCAAAAAGTAGAATCATTAGAACATGATGGTGTAAAAGTTACGGGTGTACATACACATACTGATACTTTTAATAGTGATGCTGTAGTCATCGCTTCTGGTGGCATGGGGTATCCTGTACTTGGCGCTGAAGGTGACGGCTACCCAATGGCAGAGTCCGTTGGACATAAAGTGACAGATCTTTATCCTGCGATGATGCCACTTAAAACCAAGGATAAATGGGTAGGAAACTGTAGAGCAGACACCATTGCAAAGGTCGCTATGCACGTTAATATGAAAAAATATAAAAAACTTTCTGCCAAAGGGGATCTCATCTTTACTAAAGATGGGATACGAGGTCCTGTGGTTTTGGATTTCTCCAGAGAGATCACCCCACTTTTGAGTAAGTTTGATGAAGTACCTGTACTTGCTAATCTTACAAAAGGGTTGAACGAGGAAGAGATACGTGAACATTTTAAACAAGAGTTGGCAAATGATCCTCACCGTAATACACTTCAACTGCTTCAAACTCTGCTTCCTGAGTCTGTAAGTATAGAACTTTGTCAACTTGCTGAAGCAGACCCTGCCTTAGCCTTGAGTAAACAAGTGGGAGCAACCAGGGACAAACTTATCAAACTTCTTGTTTGGACACCGCTTACTATAAACGGACACGACGGCTTCAAAATGGCTATGATCACAAGAGGAGGCATACATCTCAAGGAGATAGACCCCTACACGATGCAAAGTAAAAAAATAAATGGACTATACTTCTGTGGTGAAGTCATGAATATCGATGGTCCCTGCGGTGGGTATAATTTACAATGGTCATTTGCCAGCGGCTATTTAGCAGGTAAATTGGGATGATCGATACTTATATCTTTATCTTATAGTAATTATAAGTATGTTTGGTTATAATTTAATCCATATAGGAATACCTCTCTGGAAAATTTAATTATAGGAACAGTCATGAAATTAAGAACAATAGCGACAATGGTATTTCTGCCAATGTTTTGTACGGCACAAATATCGCAGATAGATTTAGCACCGGTTGTAGAGAAAGCAGTTAAAACGCAAAATGTAGTATTTGACTGTTCAAGCGCAGATAAAAAGTATGTAGCTTCCAGACTAAGGCTTATAGATATGAGCATTAAAGAGTATGTTGCCAATGGAACTCCTTATAATGTTGTAGTAACTATTCACTCTGGCTGTACAGACATTGTTTCAAAAAAGATTGCTGATGATGACAAAATGATGAAGAATGTATATAAAAAATTAGAGATAGTCTCAAAACATGAAAATGTTTCTATAGAAGCCTGTCAGATAGCTGTAGACAGATTTGGCATAGAGCATAATGAACTGCATCCTTTCATTTCACTGGTACCAAACTCCATTACCAGGGTGATATCTCTTCAGAATGACGGTTATGCTTTTATACCGTTTAGTAAATAGTAGTATTGTTTTTTCTCATTTCCATTCGATAGATGGATGTGCGAGAAAATGATAGTTTAAACATCTTCCTCAAATCTCCTCTGAAGCCTAAACTCTTTAAAATGTATGTAAATTATAAGAGGATACTTTATGCCATTTACTGATCTCCAACTTTCATCTCCTATTATTCAGGCACTTCAAGATAATAACTATATAGAACCTACACCCATACAAGAGAAGGTTATCCCTCTTGTCATTGACCAGCATGATGTGATGGCAAGGGCTCAGACGGGAAGCGGGAAAAGTGCAAGTTTTGTTTTGCCTGTTTTGGAGCTTTGGTCTAAGAATGTAAGTGAAGGAAAGTCAAAGATAAAAGTTTTAGTGTTAACCCCTACCCGTGAGCTTACACTTCAGGTGGCGGAGTATTTTTCTACTTTTGGGGTACATTTACCTAGAAAACCCAAGGTGGTTTCTATTATAGGTGGGGAAAGTATAGGTGATCAACTTTTTGCCATACAGAAAGGGTGTGACATTCTTGTGGCAACCTCCGGAAGATTTTTGGATGTACTACGTAAAAAACAGATGAATCTCTCACATCTTGAGTTTTTAGTACTTGATGAAGCAGACAAGATGTTGAATCTTGGCTTTTCTGAAGAGCTGGATCTCATTTTGGAAGCCATACCTACACAGCGTCAAAACCTTTTGTTTTCAGCAACCTACCCTCAAAAGATGCTTGATATCGCTTCAAAGATCACACAAAATCCTGTTGAAGTAAGTTTTGAAGATGAATCCCCTACTGTAGAGAAGATAGTCCAAAGGGTCATAGAAGTAAATCCCGAAAACCGTGGACCGGTACTCAGACTGCTTATGAAGCAGGAAAAATGGAAATCAGTGCTTGTTTTCATGACAAACAAAAGAGCTACAGATAACATTGCTGAGAAGTTTAAAAAACGCGGGTACTTAGCAGAGTCTTTTCACGGTGACTTGACGCAGGAAGACCGTAACTATACGTTAGAACAGTTCAAGGCCAAGAAGATACAAATCTTGTTTGCCACCGATCTAGTTTCAAGAGGATTAGACATTGATGACATCAGTTGTGTTATAAACTATGATCTTCCGCGTTCTCCTGCTGACTATATACATCGTATAGGTAGAACAGGAAGAGCTGGGAAGGATGGATTGGCAGTGACATTCATAGGGCATGAAGAGAAAGAGCATTTTAAATTGATTGAGAAGCGTAGCAATATCAAGCTTGAAAGAGAGCAGATAAAAGGATTTGAACTTAAAGGGGAAGCACCTATCAAAGAGAAAGGCAAAGCCCCTGTCAAAGGCAAAAGAAAAAGTAAAAAAGACAAGTTAAGAGAACAGGCACTCAAAGATACAAAATAAAGAATAAGTTAATATGCTATGATCTCTAGCGTACAGAAAAGTTCTGTAACGCTTTTAACTTTTCCTCATACATCGCACTCTTAGCTGTGTCACATATCTTTTTAGTGTAATAGACCAATCCTGAAACAATTTGCATATCTCCTGTATGTTTTGCATAGCTCTCTTCAAGAACCTTTATGGCCTCTTTAGGGTTTTCTTCTCCTATAGATACAGCATAGACATAGCTGAAAAGTGGATTATCTTTATCTAGCTCTACAGATTTTTTAAGTTCTGGGATGGCTTTTTCTGTCTCTTTATTACGCACATACAATAATCCTAATGCGTGATGAAAAATGGCTATATTAGGCACATTGTCTAAACCTTTTTGTAAGATCTCAAATGCTTTTTTGTTTTCCCCTTGTTGGACTAGAAAATTACTGTAATTGATGTAAGCTGGAACAAACTGTGGTTGAAGACGCATCGCTTCTACATATGCTTTATCTGCCTTTTCAGGCATTTTGAGATTGACATAGAACATTGCTAATGATAACTGTGTTTCAGGACGTTCTGCAGTAAATAAAAGTACTTTCTCATATTCATCAAATGCTTTTTTAACTACCTTCTTCTTTTCTGCGTCTAATTGTCCTAAAGGGAAAGCAGACAGTTGTCGTGCTGCTTCCATTCTAACTGTTTATACAGGATCAGACAGCATCTCAAAAGTCTTTGATAATGTCCCATGTTGTATGGTAACTTTTCGTCTCCACATCATAATTCTTTTTTAGGTTGGTACTGTGACAGTCTGCACACATGTAGTTCCAGTTAAAGTTTTGTCCTGTCCAGTACATCCCCAGCTGTAACGTTATCATCTACATGAATGTGGAACCAGCGTTGTCCACCCTCATCTTTACTGCGGCTATCCCAAGCGATGTCCATGACCTGTATATTTCCTTTTGGAAATTTGATCATATACTGCTGAAGAGGATAGATGCCAAAGGTATCACTTTTATGGAATTAATAGATTCTATTTTATCAAATAGATGATGTTAGTCAGCACAATTTTTATTTATAAATAAGAATTTGCCGAAAATCGATACTGAGAAGTACAGATAAATTCATAATATAGGGTAAAGATCCTGCTGTTTCCATCAACTAAAAATCATTTAAGTCAATGCTGGATTTTGCATAGTTTGAAACATTGCTTTCAAAGAAATTACTTTTTACTTCATTCATTTCAAGATGTTTTGTGACAAGCTTTTGCAAGTAAGTTGTATTGCTTTGTTCAAAGATGGGGGTAAGTCCTATTTTTTGAAGCCTGTCATTAGCATAGTTATAAACAGTTTGTTCCATAAGTTCAGGAGTGATTCCCATAATAGGAAATTGTGCTAAGAGATATTGTCCATACTCTAACTCTATTTTAACGGCATCTTCTATCATAGTGTAGGCAGCATCTATGGTACTGGTTTGAATCTTGTTTTCTTTTTGGATGGTTTTGAAAATGTTCGCAAAAAGAGGCAGATGGGTATTGAGTTCATCTCTAGCGATGAACTTGATCATGTCTCTAGCACCTGGTACTTTATCTCCAAGCAGATAAATGTAAGAAAAACCTAAAAGAAAGTAGATGCCTTCTAAGTTAACACTTGCCATGGCAGAGAGTAACATCTTGTCTACTGAACCACCTTCTATATATTGGGCGAATTGTTCTGCTACTTGTTGATTTTTTCGGTTAAGGGCATCATCATATTTGTAGAGGTTAAAGACTTCATCGGAGTTACCACAGGCATCAAGTAAAACGGCATAACTCTTAGAGTGGTTCACCTCCTGCATAATTTGAAGAGAGAGTACAGACTTGACTAGACGGTTGTTTGCTAAACGTCTAAAGTCACTAAGGTACTCTTCTTGGGCAGAGTCATTGAAACTTAACTGTGCGAAGGTCATTTTATAGATGGATTTTTCATTATCGGTGAGTTTATCAAAGTTTTTTTTCTCAGAGCTAGTATTGACTTCCGAAGGAAACCAGGTATTGGCATTCATAAGGTCATAGATGTTAGTGTCCCATCTGTATTTGGAGCGGTTGAAGTCTACAAATCCGGTGGGTGAACCACCAAATATTTTTTCATCAAGTATCTCTTCTCCGTTGGGATTATAGTAGTGATTTACATTCATGATATACTCTCCTAGATAAGGTAGAATATTATATCTTTTTACTTATACTAATGACTTGAGATGTATCAACTAAAGCTGAAAGTTAAAATGCAATTTTTTAAGGTTTTTATTTTCAATGCATCAGCTTATGTAATTTACCTTACTTCCCTCTATCCTCAAATTTTTGCATCTCTTTATCATATTCTTTTTTGAGACGTTCTTGTAAATTTGCTTGCGCTGCTTCTTTTAGCCGAGCGTTCTCTTTTAGCAATGCTTCGATCTTTACATCTTTTTCTTTGATAATCTCAATATATTCATGACAATCTGATTCTACTATGGTCTCATAATAAGTGTGATGATGAACACCATACAAATTATTAGGCCTTACGATCGGTTTGGGTCTTATTGGCTTTTCTGTCTCTATTGGTGGTTTAACAATTGGTCTTTGATCTAGAGATGGGATCAATTTGATACCTGCATCGTATGCATTAAGACTAACATTAATTCCTACGAGTAATATGGCTATTAATAATATTTTCTTCATTTTCCCTTCTTTATGTTTTAAGATCTGTTCATACAGCTATAGAGGGTTTATATTTTTTGGTAAACCTTGTTATTATCCTCCTGCGCTTTCAACAGTGTTTTTCTTAACTGTTTAAGTTCACTTATAAAAGCTATTGTATCAAATGTTTTTTGTTGGCTTGACAATAGCGTTTCTAATTCACGCAGTGATTTTAAAAATGATGGTTGGACTTCCTCTATACCCCGAAATCCAAGTCTTGATAATTTGGGGGAAGAAACTTGAAGCCAGAAGTAGAAGTTATCATAAAGTGTATTTACATCACCCTCCTCACATGCATCAAGCAGACTTTTAAAACGTCCCTCTTCACTCTGTATATAAGCAAGTTCTTGCTTCTCTCTCCATCTTTTGATATATGGGTATATTATATAGAGTGCAATGTGAAGTATAAACGCAAAAAGTATAACAAATCCCCAAGGTTTATCATTTTTTACTTCATTTGAAAGTGTGTAAGAGTCAGCAGATCTGGGATTGTGTAGAGCCTGAGTCTTTTCTCTATGTAAGGTCTCACCTAACCAAATAAATGTTTGAGAAGGGATACTTGCATTTCCCTCTTTTATAGCCACAAATGTAAAAGAGTCTGTAGGTGTAGCGATCGAGAGTAATAACTTTTTATATCAATCCACCATTTTCGCATTCAAAAAACCAGGATAATCTTGAACATTTAGCTGATCCATATTCGCTGGATGCGCAATGATTTTTCGAATATTGATGATAGGTATAAGTACAATCTGCACACCTTCTATGACAAGCTTTAGCATATCATCTTCTATAATCTCTTTATATCGTTTCATTCCCGTCATGGCACTTGGTACATTTGTCGGTTCGATGATGTTGTACTGTTCTTGCTGACCGTCTGTATAGACAATGGTGAGTTTAGTCATGTAAAATCCTTTTTAAAATTTGAGTTTAATTTTCTACCGGATATTTCAATGATACTATTTTTTAGCTTTAGTTAGAAAAGTATGTTAGTGGTACTTATCTTGCAGATACTTCTGTTATAATATTTTTTTTACTACATCACATATTTTGACAAGGATATATTATGGATAAGATGACACAAAGAGAAGAAAAAGTAAATCTTGCAATAGAGATCGCTATTAAAGTGGGTCTTTTGGCTCTAGTTATCTATATTTCCTATTTGATTGCTAAACCTTTTATGGCGATAGTGGTTTGGGGTATTATTATTGCTGTAGCACTCTCTCCCGTGATTGACGGTTTGGAAAAACGTTTTGCACATCGTAAGAAGATCATTATAGGGCTTACTGTAGTCATTATCGCTGTATTGTTGATACCGACGTATATGCTTTCAGAAAAGACGATCGAGTCTTCTCAAACACTTGTCCATGCATTGAAAGATGGGAATGTAACGATTCCTCCACCAACTGAAAAAGTAAAAGAGTGGCCACTTATAGGTGAAAAGGCATATACATTCTGGGATTCAGCATCAAAGAATTTGAAAGAAACATTAGCACCTTTCAATGAAAGAATTAAAAAGCTGGCTGAATCTGTTTTCACTTCAATGATGAGTGGTCTTAGTACGATTTTGATGTTTGTCGGTTCTATGATCATCGCAGCAGTATTTCTTATAGGCAGTGAAGGGGCTACAAAGTTTTATACTGATCTTTTACGTCGTTTAGTGGGAGATAAAGGTCCAGAATGGGCAAATCTATCTACACTGACTGTACGTAGTGTTGTTACAGGGGTACTCGGTGTGGCATTGATACAAGCGGCATTTGCTTTGATCGGTTTAATGCTGATGGATGTGCCTTTGGCTATGGTTTGGGCAGTAGGTATTATGTTCTTGACAATCATTCAGCTACCTGCCCTGATTATTATTGGTCCTATTGTTGCTTATGTCTTTTCTCAAGGAACTGGTACAGCAGAAGTGGTTTTTACCGTTTATATGCTCATAGTAGGAGCCAGTGATGGTGTGTTGAAACCGATGCTGATGGGTAGAGGTGTAGATATACCTATGCTTGTCATTCTTATAGGTGCGATCGGCGGTATGATACTGATGGGGATGATAGGACTCTTTATAGGGGCTGTTATCTTTGCTTTAGCGTACAAACTTTTTGGGCTCTGGATGGATGGGGTACAAGACGCACCAGATAATGCAAAATAAAATTTAGTATAGTATTGGTGCCCTTGTATGAAAAAAATTACTTATGAGAATAATTTTATCTATCTTTGTATTTCTTTAATAGCTTTACTCTTTTCTGCTGCTTTGATCCACGAGTTTCCTGGAACTTGGGGAGAGGAGTTTTTTTCTATAGTGACTATACTCATGTTTATAGTAAGTATTAAAAGTTTAAATACTGAGATGAAATGGAAAAAATTAGTATATATTTTAATTGCACTACTTGTACTTATCACTGTGCTTAGTAAGATATTTGTATTGAAATATATAGTCTATCTCAATCTCTTTATACTTTTATTCTTTTTTATCGGATCATTTGAATCTGCATATAAACAGATACTTTTTGTAGGAAAAAAAATAGATAGAAATAAAATCATAGGTTCACTTTCTCTTTATATCCTCTTAGGATTGATTTGGACAGTTGTCTATCTTCTTCTTTTAGTGATGGATCCAAATGCATTTAGTGGGATAGAACCTGGTACCTGGCATCAGACTTTTTCAAGAGCAGCTTACTATAGTTTTGTGACTTTGACTACGCTCGGGTATGGTGATATCTTACCAACAAAACCTATTGCTGAGTTTTTTGTTTATATGGAAGCCATTATTGGTGTGTTCTATATGGCGATCATCGTGTCCAGTCTTGTGAGTGTCGCACTTTCCAATTATGTTAAAAAAGATAACTAGTTGCAGACAGTTATAGAAAAGAAATGTACATTATGGGAATCCTTCTCAGGTATACTTCTTTTTTCACTCTCAGATAAACTAAAGTTCTCCATAAAAGCTTCTTTAAGTATGGCTTTGGCATATCTGATCCCTCTTTCTCAAGGATGGTCACAAGCATCTACTGCGGCTATTACAGTGATGCTAATCGCTGCGATGGGTTCAGTGAGTGAGTCAGTACTTAAAGGTGCAATGCGTGCACTTGGTACGATAATTGGAGCGATTATAGGTATGACACTCATCGCATATTTCCCACAAGATAGAATGTTATTTCTTATTAGCTTGTCTATTATCGTTGCAATTCCTCTTTATTTGGTACGTGCTTATAAAGGTGATCCTAGTATTTTTATGCTGACTGCTATGACTATGATGATGGTGTTTAAAAATGGTGAAGTCGATGATGTTTTTATCTATGGATTAGACAAAACCTATATGACGATTTTTGGTATTATGGTTTATATGGTAGTGGGTGTATTCCTTTGGCCTATAAACGTTGAAGATACAACATCAGACAATGCACTTAAACTTTCTGAAGTACAGTTGCAACTCTTTTTGGATAGAAATGCTTCTAAAGAAGAACGAGAAAAATCTTTAGCTTTGCTCTTCGAAAATGAATCTTCATTGGAGCAGTCCACTATGGATACAGGCACGGCTTCTATAGATATGAAACAGTGGCATAGTATGATATACAATTATAAAAATATAAATGGATATCTTACCCTACTCTCTATGCATGATAGAGAAGAGTATACAGACAGCTTGGAAACATATATTCCTAATTATAAAATTTTAGAGAATGAGATCTCTTTACTGTTTAAAGGGATCTCACTTGCATGGGGAGATCAACAGGAGATCACTATTCCTGAAGAGATAAAACCTGAATATCAGACAGAGATGATTAAAGATTTATCTCATCTAGATAGAGCATCTCTTATTACGACTATTCAAGATATGCAAAAACTTCATGAAGAGTTACGGACATTGGCAAGAAAGTTAAATCGTATACATAGTCCTCTTCCTACCTTTTTTGATAGTGAAGTAATACCTGAAAATAGACGTTTTCTTTGGGGTGATATAGAACACTTGAAAGGTGCTTTAGTAACGTTCATCATTTTTTGGGCAGCAACTTTTTTTTGGATACAGATAAACCCTCCGGGAGGATTTATGATTGTAGCCTTAGCTACAGGGCTTAGCGTATTAACTACCTTTACTCCTATCAAGCCCTCCATGCTTATAGTGGTGTTTACTTTTTCTTTTATATTTGCCACCTTTATGTATATAGTTGTCTTACCTAACTTACACTATGGATGGGAGTTGGGACTCTTTATTTTTGTATATAGTTTTATCTCTTTCCATCTTATCAATCCTAAAATGACTATCTTCTTTTTGTTGGGTTTATTTACCTTAGGTATTGCCAATACAATGTACTATGATTTTGGCATATTTCTTTTGGTCCTATTGACGTTTTACCTTTTTCTTATGCTTCTTCATATTTTTTACTATATACCGTTTTCAACGAGACCGGAGCATCTATTTATTGAGATGAAAAATCGTTTTTTTAGATGTACTCAAATGATGCTGGAAAGAGGACGAAAGGGACAAGAAGGCCAAGAGTCCTGGCTTGTTAACCTGTTTGCAAAGTACAGTGAAATACATCTTATGAGTACGGTAAAAAAAATGCAACTTTGGGCTAATGATGTGGATACAACATATTTTGACACTATTGATAAAGAAAAGCTTTTGGCATTTACAAAAGAGGCTGAAAAATTTGCTTATTTAGTTGAGCTATTGTATCATAGAGACTTAATGAGGAAAAACAATCCTTTGATACAAATATTGATAAAAAATTATACACTACCCTACTTATCTGATCTATTGGGTGAATATGCCAAAGGAAAAGAGCTCAAAGATGTTGATACCTTTTGGAAAGATAAACAACAGATAGTACATGTTGTTGAAGAGAGTTTGTCCAAAGTATTAGAAAATATTGATTTTGAATTATATAGTCGAAAAGATATTGCAGAGCTATATGAAAATATCTCTTTACGCAAAAATGTATGGTTATCACTTTTTCATTCTCAAGAGTTGATGGAAGAACTTAATCTTAGTGTACTCAAACAAAGTAGGTTTTAATGGATAAAATAAAAAAAGTAAATATGATATATAAAATACCAAAAATCGGGCTTTCTGCCCTCACTCTAATGATGCTAAGTGGTTGTGTAAAACTTGGACCGGATTTTACAGGTGTAGATGCTCCCCCGCTTCCTCAAAATTGGACACATGGCAGTAAAAAAGAAAACTCTGATGCTATGGCACAGTGGTGGAAAACTTTTGATGATCCCACACTTAATACTTTGGTACAAAAAGCCTATGCACAAAACCTTGATATAAAGAGTGCCGGGTTACGCATTCTACAATCTCGTGCTGCATTGGGGATAATCAAAGGACTAACCTACCCTCAACTGCAAACACTCTCAGGAAACGCAGCGACAACACGTAACAATGGGAATAGCTTTGAAGTGGCTGGTCTTAATTTTGATCTAGGCTGGGAGATGGATATTTGGGGCAAATATGCAAGAGGCATAGAGTCTTCAGAAGCAAACCTCTATGCAACAGTCTCTTCATATAATGATATTATGGTCTCTGTTATTGCAGAAGTGGCACGTAATTACATCAACTATCGTACTTCAGAAGAGCGTTTGGCATACGCTAGACGAAACGTGGCTATACAAGAACGTGTGACAAGAATGACTGAGGTACAATTCAATTCAGGTAATGTATCTGAACTCGATATGCAGCAGGCAAGAACCCAACTCTATAATACACGTTCAGCACTTCCTTCTTTAGAACTTTCCAAAGTCAAAGCACGTAATGCTATTGCTCTTTTGTTGGCTATGAATTCAAACGAAGTAACCAGATTACTTTCATCTGGACGTAAAAAGTATGCTGATACCACAAGTAAATATATTGACCAGAATAAAAGAGGTGCTATCCAACTCAAAGAAGGCAGTAATGATCTACTGAATGTTAGGATGATTCCTAGTGCGCGTTTAAACCCGCATAACAAGATAGATGCAGATTTGATTACAAGAAGACCTGATATAAAAGTAGCAGAATATAAAGTGCACTCGAATAGTGCTCTCATAGGTTCAAAAATGGCAGAACTCTACCCAAGTTTCTCTTTGTTTGGAAATATTGGATATAACACCAATGATGCTACTGGTTCATGGATATCTGGAAGTGATGCTTTAGGTGTTGCCATTGGGCCTGCTTTTTCGTGGAATATTTTTCAGTATGACCGTATAAAAAATCAGATACGTTTACAAGATGCTGTATTTGAAGAGAGTCTAGTAAATTACAATAAAGAAGTACTCTCTGCAGTCTCTGAAGTCTCTGATGCACTGAATGGTTATATATTGACAAAGAAACAGCAAGATGAAAACAGAAAAGCAGTGGATGCGACAGTACGTGCATTTAATATATCAGTCATTCAATACAATGATGGATTGGTCAATTATCAGCGACTCCTTACGACCGTTGAAAAACTTACCTCTACACAAGATAGATATGCAACCATCAAAGGAAACCTAGCTATCAATGCTATTTCACTCTATAAAGCATTGGGTGGAGGATGGCAGATGAGTAAAGGAAAATCGTATCTTTCTGCTGATACTGCAGCAAAAATGAAAAAGACGGTAGATTGGGGTAAATATCTCGATGACAATATGACACGACTTCCTGAAGGAATGAATAATGACTAACAATTACCCTCATGAACTTTCAGTTGGTGATGTCTATTTCTCTCCTATGTTGCTGGTCATTATTTTAGCTTTTTTAGCAGCAGGTCTTACAGTACTTGTTTTAAATAAATTAAAAGTCTCACGTTCCATCGTTGCACCATCTTATGTATTTATAGCTATTATGGCACTCTATATGGTCTTAATAGATGCATTTTGGATTAAATTTTAAAGGTTATTCATGACAAAAATTATAAAAATATTACTTACATTATCTATTATTGGAATTGCTGCATTTTTTTCGTACAATAAATATAAAGAATATATAGAGAATCCATGGACTAGAGATGGACAGGTACGTACACAAGTCATTCAAGTAACACCACGTGTGAATGGTATGGTCACTAAGATCCATGTAGTAGATAATCAAAAAGTGAAAACAGGTGATCTGCTTTTTGAGATCGATCCTTCTCAATATCAAGTCAAGGTAGATCAATCCAAAGCTAGACTCCAGCGTACACTTGAAGGAGCAAAGGGAACGAAAATAGAGTATGAACGTGTTAAAAATATCTATGCCAAAGATAAGGGTGCGGTTTCTCAGAAGGATTTAGTACGTAATGAAACCAACTATTATAAATCTTTAGCAGACATAGATTCATCTACAGAAGCACTAAACACTGCAAAACTAAACCTTTCCTATACAAAAGTGTATGCAGAAGTAGATGGGTATGTCTCAAATATCAACTTTCAAATAGGTTCACAGGCTTCAGCTAATAAACCAATATTGGCATTGGTAGATGAAAATGCTTACTGGGTCTTTGGCTTCTTCCGAGAAGATGCAATACCGGAAGTAGAAGTAGGAGATAACGCAATGGTTACACTCCTCGCATATCCGGATACCCCACTTAGTGGAAAAGTAGAATCTATAGCTTGGGGTATCGCACATTCTGACGGTAACCCTGGAAACAATCTACTCCCAAGTGTGAAGCCGGTATTTCAATGGATACGTCTTGCACAAAGAATCCCTGTACGTATTAAGTTGGATACATTACCGGATAATGTGAAGCTACGCTTTGGACTGACTGCCTCAGTAATGGTTATGAAGCGTACAGAAGAGAAGAAGTAGCTTGTAAAACAATTATGGTAAAATTCCGACCATAAACAAAGTAAGGAATTGATGTGTTTAATATTCAAAACTATTCGAACCAAAACATTAAAAATGACATTCTATCTGGAGCACTGGTCTCAGTCGCTCTTGTCCCTGAAGCTATAGCCTTTTCATTTATCGCAGGGGTTTCTCCTGTCGTTGGACTGTATGGTGCATTTATCATCGGACTTATCACTGCCCTACTTGGTGGTAAACCGGGAATGATATCGGGAGCTACAGGTTCTGTAGCTGTTGTATTTGTCTCTCTTGGACTTTCAGTGAAACATATGTACCCGGATCTTTCTACGGAAGATCTTTCTATGATGATACTCCACTATATTCTACTGGCGTCTATCATTGCAGGATTGATACAGATAGCGATCGGAGCTATGAAGATGGGTAAGTTTATCCGTTTAGTGCCCCAACCTGCCCTTTTTGGATTCGTAAATGGACTTGCCATTGTCATAGCTATAGCTCAACTTCCCTTCCTTGCGCCTGCAAACATAGAACAATACAGCACATGGATAGACATTATAAAAGCCAGTTTCTCTGAGAACTATATTATGTATATTATTATTATGGTAACGATGGCTACAATGCAGTATTTACCTAAGATAAGTAAGGCCGTACCTGCCGGTCTTGTAGCGATCATTGTAGTAACACTAGTGGTGTATTTTGCTAATATCGATACTCGAACGGTTGGTGATCTTGCAGATCTTTCCAATGTATCCATGCCAAGTTTTATACTTCCTGATCTCTCTTTGTTCTCATGGGCTTCTATGGCTATCATATTGCCTACAGCTATAATTGTTGCACTGGTTGGGCTTATAGAATCTTTACTGACACTTTCTGTACTTGATGAGATGGGTGGAGAACGTGGTTCTGGAAACAAAGAGTGTATTGCTCTTGGTGTGGGAAATACCACTTCTGGACTCTTTGGAGGTATGGCAGGATGTGCAATGATAGGTCAATCTGTTATTAACTTTACCTCTGGTGGTCTAGGGCGCCTTTCATCTTTTACGGCAGCTGTTTTACTCATTATCCTTGTGGTAAGTTTTTCAAGTGTTATTGCCGCTATTCCTGTGGCTGTCCTTGTGGGTATCATGTTTATGGTAAGTATCGGTACATTTGAGTTTTCTTCACTCAAACGTATCAAACATATGCCACGTTCAGATGCGTTTGTTTTGGTGGTTGTTACTATCATTACAGTACTTGAAGACCTTGCCGTAGCTGTGATAGCAGGTATCATCATCTCTGCACTTGTTTTTGCATGGGAACATGCAAAGATCTTTGCTCGTACAAAAGAAGAAGATAATAAAAAGATATATGAGCTGGACGGACCTCTTTTCTTCGGTTCTGTTACCTCATTTAATGAACAGTTTGATGTGGAAAATGATCCATCAGAAGTAATTATCGACTTCAAGCAAGCTAGAGTAATGGACTCGTCAGGTGCTGAGGCTATCGATGGCATTACTGAAAAGTATAAACAAGCAGGTAAGAAACTTTCACTTAGACACCTTTCAGAAGATTGCAAGCAGACACTCAAGTCAGCTGGTCCTTTCTGTACATATGAAGAAGATGATCCTACCTATAAAGTGGCACATAACGTATAATTCTTATATGGCGGTAGTTATCATCGATCATCCATATGTTCTTTGATAATTGCCATCATATCATCCATTGACTCACCTGCTTTTTTCTGAATAAAATGCTCAAAGTATTCATCAACGTAAGACTTAGGATCAAATTTACTTGCAGTCTCCTGACGTTTTGGATCAATCAGGATGGAGTGTTTAAACTCTTTTGAAATAGGAACAATGTCGATCACCGCACCGCTTGTGCCTATAGCGATGAAAAGCGTGCAATGGCGTATAGCTTCTTGTATGTGACTGTACTCCGGCGCCGCTTCACCAAACATGACGACATTGTGACGAACCCTTTTATTTCCACAATGTGGACAGTGTTCATTACCCTCTTGATGTGCATATCCAACATGAAACGTCTCTGTACATGCCTCACAGCGTAGATCAGTTAGCGTACCATGAAGATGTATCACATCTTTAGCACCCGCTTTCTCCATAAGGTTATCAATATTTTGGGTCAGATGAATAACTCTTCCCCGATAATCGTGTTCAAGTTGGGCCAACATCTTATGCGCATGATTAGGCTCTTTAAATTCAAGATCACGTCTTCTGTCGTTGTAAAAACGGGTTACATATTGGCGGTCTGCAATCCAGCCTTGCGTAGAGCAGACCTTCATGACATCATGGTTTTCCCAAAGACCGTCATGGTCTCTAAAGGTACGGATACCACTCTCGGCAGAGAGTCCGGCACCGCTTAGTATCATAATTTTTTTCATTATTGCACCTGTGATATATGCATCCAAATCACTGCCAGAACGTTTAACTGCTAAAGTGATCGATGTAAACTGTTGTATGTTTATATTTGTATTTTAGCAGAACTGACATTTAAAATGCCAGATTCTTCCAGTATCTATAATTTAGCATTACATATCTTTTCTATACCCATTATGCTACTATATAGTATAAAAGGATAAGAATGTTTTATAAATACATTACTATTGCACTACTTCTCACATCTTATACATTTTGTCAAGAAGCAGGATTGGAGTATGATGGTATACCTGTAAAAACCACTGATACAAAGGGTCATAGTGTATATACAGTTGTAAAACGGGATATCCCAAAAGAATGTAAAAAAATACTTAGTAATAATACTATGCTATGGACAGGAAACTATGCGCATGCTAAAGTACCCGAATCATGTAAGTCTACTTATGTACATACAGTAGGTGGTCATATTTTACCAATGTTCATAGATGAGGACATTAATACCTATGGTGAACTTGAGGTCTTGGCTTTTATAAAAAAGATGCAAACAGATGATTCTATGATGCTCATAGATGTATGTAGAGAAGAATTTTATAATTATCGGACTATACCAGGTGCAGTGAATATGCCTTTTTATCATTTTAAAGAGCGTGAGAGTTTTGAATTTGAATTTGAACAGAATATGAGAGATCTTGGAGTATACATTAATACCCGTGATGATAGTTTGGACTTTACGAAAGCCAAAACAATAACTATATTTTGTAATGGACCTTGGTGCAGTCTCTCTGTGACGATGATAGAAGCTTTGCTAGACATAGGGTATCCTGCAGAAAAGATAAACTGGTATCGTGGAGGTATGCAGGAATGGTTGGCCTCAGGTATGACTTCTACTAGAAAATGACATTAGGCAGAGTGTAGTTTTATTCTTACTACACACACTTTCTACAGTTAATATGTTAATATAATGCATAAAGGATGTTCCATGTTTTATAAAACGATCACTACTTCATTACTTTTAGCTTCTTTGACATTGTCTGCAAACACAGGTTTTGAATATGATGGTATCACTATAAAGACCATTGACGCAAGCGGTAAAATAAAACCTATAATTGTAAAACGTGACATTCCAGAAGAGTGTAAGAAAGTACCTATCAATAATACTATGGTTTGGACAGGAAATTACGCTCATCTAAAAGTACCAGATGCATGTAAGTCTACCTATGTTCATACTACAGGGAAACTACTGCCTATGCATTTACATGAAGATATAAGTACCTATGGAGAGCTCGAAGTCTTGGCTTTTATGAAAGAAATGCAGAGTGATGACTCTATGCTGCTGATAGATGGACGTAAGCAAGATTGGTATGATTATCGTACGATACCAGGTGCGGTGAATCTACCTTTTCATCATTTTAAAGAGCGTGAAAGTTTTGAGTTTGAGTTTGAACATGCATTAAGGACACTTGGTGTAGTTATAGATGAAGATGATACATTTGATTTTACAAAAGCTAAAACCATAGCTATCTTCTGTAATGGGCCATGGTGTAGTCAGTCAGTGGCTATGATAGAAGCACTACTGGAGATAGGTTATCCACCTGAAAAGATAAACTGGTATCGTGGAGGTATTCAGACCTGGTTGGCTGCAGGAATGACCTGTACACGGGATTAGAGGTCACAATAGTTCCTTATAAATAAAACCATACAAGTTATTCATACAGACTAATATTCTTCTCTTCAATGCATTACACATATTCTGCACGCTCCTCCCTTATACTAAAGAAAAAAGGAGCATATGATGTTTAAAATTATTTTTTTATGTATCATCTTTATCTCTTTTTCTAAAGGAGATAATACTTCATCACATATGAGCAGTGTAGGAACTGATCATATTAACAGTTCAGGTGAGATACAACATATCACCATAAAGCGTGAGATCGATCCGTTATGTAAGAATATCCATATCACCAATGAAATGTTTTGGCAGAGTAAGTATGCCAGCAAATCTGTCCCTGATGTTTGTAAATCGACTTTTATAACGAGTGCTGGTAAAACAATTTATCCTATGCAGCTACACAAAGGTGTGGAAACGTATGGAGAAGTAGAAGTGTTGGCATTTATCAAACAAATGCAAGAGGACAATACCATGCTGATGATAGACACACGGGATGAAGAATGGTATGAGTATCGTACCATACCTGGTGCAATGAATATACATTATGTCTATATAATGATGACCATAGTATTTGAAGAGGAATATAAAGTTTCATTAGAGAAGCTAGGCATTATCGGTAATAAAAAGTCTTATGATTTTTCTCAAGCTAAAACCATTTTAGTATTTTGTAATGGTGCCTGGTGCAGCCAATCTCCAAAAATGGTTAAAGCCCTACTCACTTTGGGTTACCCACCTGAAAAGATAAAATGGTACAGAGGCGGAATGGATGACTGGCTTGGTTTGAGTATGACCACTACCAAGAAGTATCAATTGTAAGATATAGCTACACAGTTATGACTTCTACATAAAGCAGAAGTCATCATTTCAAAAAAAAGGATTATTCTACAACAACCCTTGCATTTACCTTTTGGATAGGTCTGTTATTAGGATGATGCATTGTATGAAGAAATGACTCTACTTGCTCCTTAGAAATGCTCACAGGTGTTTTAAGTACAAACCAGCGTACACCTTCTGTACATGGTGGTGTAGTCAATGAACCGTTAAATCTATAATAGTCTTTATTATCAGGCAAAAGTGAAGATGCAATATCTGACAAGACTAACTCATTTGTGTCTCCACCATTTTTTGGCATCTTTTCCCATACTTTTGACAGTTCAGCATTTTCAGTACCCTCTTCAAACATAAGTGCAAGTACAGCGATATTCCCATCTTTATCTAAATGGACAAAATGTGCCTCAAGTGGAAATGATTTACCATCTATGTTGTTTTCACTTGGTGTATGAAAGTGAAATTGTTTAAGTTCAAAGATAACATCGTCTACAACCAATGTGTTTCCAGCTTCAAAATTGACTTGAACCGTATGGCCATTATTGAGTATATCTTTAGATGCGTTAGTATAAGAAATCTTAAGTGCTTCAAGATCCGCATCCATGGAACTTCTTACATTGATTGGAGACTGGTTTTTTCCTTCGCTGCAAGTATGATATTTAGGTGAAAGTGTACCCCATGTATCTGGTGAATTGTGTCCCGTATAACCCCAATGTGCGTTCTCACTTTTTGGTGCTGTATTGTTTGCCAATAACATCATGGTAGATGCTAAAAGTATT
The DNA here is from genome assembly GCF_041562805.1 of Sulfurovum sp. Lineage (GTDB taxonomy): Bacteria > Campylobacterota > Campylobacteria > Campylobacterales > Sulfurovaceae > Sulfurovum. The sequence goes on from NZ_JBFFOH010000001.1 coordinate 27,372, forward strand.
GATGTAGCCTTTTTCATAAATGATCCTTTTTAAATTGTGGATAAAGTATAAAATTAATTGAATAAAAAAAGAGGGAAAAAGGTGAAAAAAGAGTTAAAAGAGTTAAAAATATCAGTAAATCTGTCAAGTGTATGAATATCATTCAATTAAACTGTTTATGGATAGCAAAACTATTGTACTTGTACTAAATAAAAAACATTCCAACGATAAGAAGTATAAAGGGACCAGATGCTAACAAATAGATCTTTTTTTGTGTTTTTGCGGTTTTATGTATACCCCAAAAGAACAAGATCACACTCAAAATAAAGAGTATTAGGATCATAGCATTTGTCATCTTACTTCTCCAACTCTTCTTTACCTATTTTATCGACCATTTTAATACTCTCAAGTGCGTTATTGAGTATTTTCTTTGTTGAGGTAAGAGGTTTCATATGTAGGTTGGTCTGTTTTTTGTCAAGACTTTCATCCATGAGTACAGACATGACTTCCATTTCAAGTTCTTTGATGATCTCATTCATTTTATCTTCTATAAAATCTATATTCATATTAATTAGTATGTCCTTATTTTACTTACTTTGACTTAGGTCTAAATATTTTAATAACCTCTTCGTTTGCTTCCATGAAATTTCCACCTATAAGGTCGATACAGTACGGAACAGCAGGGAAAACAGCATCTAAACATTCACGTATTGACTTTGGTTTTCCAGGAAGATTGATGATAAGTGAGCCATTACAGATACCAGCTGTTTGACGTGATAGAATGGCTGTTGGTACATACTGTAGACTTACTGCCCTCATCTGCTCTCCAAAGCCTGGAAGAAGCTTTTGACATACATTTTCTGTTGCTTCAGTTGTAACATCTCTTGGTGCAGGACCTGTTCCGCCAGTGGTGACTATAAGGTCACAATTTTCATCACGTGAAAGCTTTATAAGCGTTGTTTCTATAAGACTTTGTTCATCTGGTATACATCTATACTCATATTCACACTCATTGAGTAAATACTCTTTCATTGTATCCATAATGGCTATACCGGAGATATCTTCGTAAATCCCTTGTGAAGCTCTGTCGCTTGTGGTGATAACACCTATCTTGATCTTCTCCATCAGTAACATTTCCTTCTTGATGTATTATAATTTTACGCATTATATCGTAATAATATTTTAGGGTCTTAAACGTTAAGATCATCTAAGGGAATAGGCTCTGCAAGATAGTATCCTTGTCCATATTCAATGCCAAGTTCCCTGATTTCATCATAAATCTCTTTATTACAAACAAACTCAGCAATAAGTTTTAATCCTTTTTCTTTTGCAAAAGTTTGAATTGTTTTAACAATGATCTTGCTGTCTTTAGACTCAAGTATATTTTCAATAAAAGAACCGTCGATCTTCAATGTAGTGATCGGTAAAAACTCTGTTTGTGCAAAGTTGGAACATTCTACACCAAAGTCATCAACAATTAATTCAAGACCTATTTTATGTAGAGATAAAATCAGGTCCTGTATTTCAGCAGACTGAGTGATCGCATGGGATTCCAAGATCTCCAATGAAAGTAATTTTGGGTCTACCGAATAATGATCAATGGTCTTTTGAATAAATTCAATAAGTCCTTCATAATGAAATTCAGAATCACTAATATTAATACTGAATTTTTTTCCGGTTTTAGCAGCATAGTTACATCCCAGATCAAACATAAATTTAAAGATATTATAAAGGTGCCCACCGTGTCTTGCTGCCTGAATAAACTGACTTGGAGTGAATACTTCTTCTTTATATTTAATACGGACTAAGAGTTCATACTTATCAATGCTTTGATCATTTAAATTGAAAATAGGCTGAGCATATGCCATGATATCACTATGCTCAAATGCATGTTTTATAATCGGTGCCCAGTGATTTGTGTCGTTTATCTGCTGAATGACTTTTAAATCACTTGAATAGAATTTAATTTGATTTCTGCCCAAATTACGCGCTTCTTTTAATGCTAATTCAGCTTTTTTTAACACATCATCTTCAGTTTGATAAGCAACACCTATTGTCGTTTCGATATGTATATTAAAGTTCTCGGTCACTATAGAGAATTTAGAAATATCTTCTTTGATCTTTTTAACATTATGCTGAAGGCTCTCTAGATGTTCTTTACTTGTGACAAGGGCAAATATGTCATTATTTAAATGGTAAACTTTATAGATTTTACTATACTTGGAAGCAAGAAAATCACCTAGCTCTTTGAGAACATAATCACCTACATCATATCCATTGGTCTCATTAATATGGCTAAAATCAATGATATCTATAAGGATAAGGGTTTGATGTGATTGTTTTGAAAAATCTTCAATCAATTTGATACGATTTGGTAATAAGGTTAATGAATCAGTTGTCATTTGCTTGTACGTATCTTCATATTTATTCTGAAGTTCTATCAATTGTCCATACTGCTTAATGGATGTTCTAATAGTGGTATAAAGTCGTTCACGGGTAAGCTCTGTTTTTTCCTTGAAATCATTAATGTCATAATGCTGAATAACATGCATGGGAGGAAAATCATTGGCCTGCCCTGTGCGGATGATCAACCTGATAAAATCGTTTTGTAGTTCTTTTCTAATATAATCTACAAGGTCTAACCCCGCTTCTGGCGTTTCCATGACGACATCAATGAGGGAAAGTGCAATGTTATCGTGTTCACTGAGAATTATTTTTGCTTCTTCTGAACTGTAGGCTGTTAATATCTCAAGATCAAAATCAGAAAAGTTCATTGATTCTAATGCAATGTTTGTTATATCATGAACTGCCTGGTCATCATCTACAATTAAGATCTTTTGTGTATTTTTCTTGCTTGGTGTTTGAGATTTTTGTTCTTTTGCAAAAACTAAATTAGCCATGTTTTACCTTTATAATTGATGGGTCAAGTGTGATACTGAAACCTAAACCATGAGGGGATACTCTGATAAGTTTTAATGTCCCACCAAGTTGTTGTGTAATCAGATTATATGTAATATGTAGGCCAAGTCCACTTCCACCTTGCCCTCGTTTCGTGGTAAAGAAAGGATCAAAGATCTTTTTCTCATGCTCACTCTTGATACCTTTTCCGTTATCTTGGTAGTGAATAATGAATTGATCAGTTAATTCCATAGATATATGGATTATATTATCTTCATCTTCATCAAAAGCATGCTTAATAGAGTTCAAAATTAGATTTGAAAAGATCTGTGAAAAAATTCCTGGGTAACTGTCAAGAACAATACTGTCATCTATAGTATTGTTAACTTTTATCTGTTTATCATTTAACTGAGCTTGAAAACTAAAAACAATACTATCTACATATTCTTTTAAATTAAATTCACGTTGGTCTTCAGCGTGTTGGTCAACAGAGATATGTTTAAATGATTTGACTAGCGTTACAGCATTATTTAACCTGTCACGAATAGTTGGAATTAATTTATTCATAATACTCATATACGCTTTGAGTGCTTCTTCAGTCAGCATATCTTCTTTGTAATTTGATTCTAATTTTTTAAGTTCATGATCCATTTGTGAAATACCGGTAAGTCCTACACTCAATGGTGTATTGAGCTCATGTGCTATACCAGATACCAAAGACCCTAAAGATGCCATTTTTTCTGACTCTATGAGTATCTTTTGCGTTTCTTCAAGTTTTTCCAAACTTTCTTGAAGCTCAAGTCTTAATTTCTCTTCAGTGCTTACAAAGTAGTAATAAAGACTAAAAATAATGCCAATAACGAAAATGAAATTGATAACAAAAAAGCTAACGATATATGACTGTGGCATACGAATATCGTATGGTTGGGCATAGTTATCCACAAAGCCACTAAAAACCATTAATGCAAAAAATAATAAAAGCCATAAGAAAGACTTTCTTTTATCGCCTATAGTGAAGCTACCAAATACAGCTATGACTGACCAAAGGACATTCCCCCCACTGGCAATGAAGCCTCCAAGAAAAAACTGAAAGAAAAAAGGAAGCAACAATGAAATAATGATCTGTATATTTTGGGAAATTTGAAAATTCTTCGTAAAATATAAATAAGTAAAGTTTAGGATTGTAATCAGGATGTACGCATAGGGTACTATCGCTGCAATATAAATGTCATGGTACAAACAAAGTGTACCCCACAATAGGCCACCCGTACTCATAAGTAATCCCATATAAATAAGAAAACTATGCTGACGTTTTTCTGCTTCTGTATTGCTTGAAATATCTGCAATAGAAAGTAGTGGCAATATATAATTTAGGTACTTATTCATTGTATACTTTCAAGTTTGATTATATATTGTAATATAAAGTTTTTAAATAAGACAATGATATTTGTACAAAAAGTACTATTATGACTATAACGATACTATCTAAGTTATTTTTATCAGTATTTTGTCAAGAAGCGTAGTACTTAATACTCTCTTTAAATATCCCAGTAAGTAAGTAGCTTTGGTAATATAGTAACGAGGTTTTGGTTTGTCAGCCAACATTATCTTGTGTACTACAGCGGCAACAGAACTGGCATCTTCTTTGAATGGTACTTTTTGTTGTGTTCTTTCTTTAATACTACTAAGATATTTTTCTTTAAATACAGAGTGTTCTATGTCAATATTTTCTTTGAGCTTTTCTACAGCAGTTTGTCTAAAATGGCTAGCAATGGGACCAGTATTAAGAAGTACAGGATAGATATTGGTATCTTTTAGTTCCAGTCTAAGGGTATCCGTAAGCCCTTCTACTGCGTATTTACTTGCATTGTAGGCACTTCGCCCAAAAAGTGAAATAATACCAAGCACAGAACTATGCTGAATGATCTTACCATACCCCTGTTCTCTCATCACAGGTATGATCTGCTTTGTACATTCATGTAATCCAAAAACATTGGTTTCAAACTGTTCACGCAGTACGGTCGTTGTGATGTCCTCCAGAGCACCAGGCTGGCCATAACCTGCATTGTTAAACCATGCATCTATGGTTCCGTCCAGTTCTAAGACTTTTGCTATCACGGCAGTGATCATTTCGGGTTTAGTCACATCAAGTAGCATAGCATGTTCAAAGCCTAACTCTTTAAGCATCTCAACATCTTTTGGATCTCGTGCAGTAGGATAGACTTTTATAAACTTATCATTTAAGTAGTTCGCCGTTTCGAAACCTATCCCGGTAGAACAGCCTGTAATGATGATATTTGTCATGAAGTACTCCATATGCTTTATGATGGTATTTTATCAGAAATAGTATGGAAATATATTGTATTAGTGTTATAGGGAGAAAAGATAAAGTCCAAGTGCGTAAAACATTTGAGAAAAAGTTTATAGTGCCAACACTTCTCCCACATTTAAAAAAGATATTTTGTCAGGGTGCTTTTTGTTAATTTCTTGCATCCATTGTAGAGGTTCATCTAGTGGTTCGTCACTGAGATTGAATGTGCCATAGTGCATGGGTATCATTCTTTTAGCTTGAAGTTGAGTGAAAGCATCGAAAGCTTCTTGTGGATTTAAGTGATTCTCTTTCATAATAAATTCTGGTTTATAGGCCCCAATAGGTAGCAAAGCAATATCAATCTCGTATCGTTTACCAATCTCTTCAAAGTGTGATCCAGAAGCACTATCCCCAGCAAAATATATACTTTGATCTTTATAAGTAATAAGAAATCCGCCCCATAAAACACTGTTCTTGTCAAATAAACTGCGACGTCCCCAATGTCTCGCAGGTACAAGAGTAATGCTAAGGTCTTCCTCTTGATAACTCTCATACCAGTCAAGCTCCTGAGAGGAGATATCGGGGGCTATCTTGTGGATCAATTTAGTCATTTTCAGAGGTACAATGGCTGTGGGGTGCATCGCCTCAACAGTACGTATAGAGGCTTTGTCAAAATGATCATAATGTGTATGAGAGATAAGCAGATAGTCAATATTTCCTAAGTTATCTACACTATATGGCGCTTTGATTTGGCGTTTATAAAAAGGAATATCATCAAATACAGGATCAATGAGGATACGTTTTCCTCCTAACTGGATAAGAAAAGATGCATGAGAGAGCCAACAGATAAAATCCTCTTTTTGAGTCAATCCTTTAACATCAGGTTTTACAGCTAAAGGAATGATGGGGCGTGACGATAGGGAAAATTTTGGATATTTAAAAATTTTCCATCGTAGGACATGCCAAAGGTTGATATTTGTTGAACTATCGAGTGCACCACCAAATTGCCCGCGATGATACGTTTTCATTACTGCTCAAAGAAAAGTGGAAACTCATCTGGTGTGAAGAAATCTATTGATTTAATCTTATGGTTTTTGAGGGTATAAATGGTGATCTTACCTTCTTGACGATTAAACTGATTTCCGAAATCATCATTGATAAGCATCACAGAAAATGGATACTTCTTCATTTTCGGTAGAGCGAACATTGACGTTATGATGGAAGGCATAGTACTGATATCAGAGATATATTTGGCGTGATGTGTTTCCAAAAATGACGCAGGTTGTGTTTTGAGGAACTCATTGACTACGACAGAAATGTCTTTTTCAAATGCCATAATGAGGAGTGTATCTTTGGCTTCAACCGTGAATTCTTTATCGAACTGATCCATGAGCGTGATGGTGGGGAGTTTATCTCCAACTTTGAAGTCGGCGAAGAGCGTTCCTGTTAATAACAGACTAATTAGAAGTAAGTGTTTCATGTGATTCCTTTTGTAAGTAAAGTAAATAGACCAGTACGAAAACCAGGTCAATGATAGCGATAGCAAGTGCAGACCATCCTAAAATGTCTGCTTTATAGAGTGCAAAAAATCCTCCTGCTGTGAGGGTACGGACGATGACGGTTGCCATTGCCAATGGCTGTGCATAGCTGTGAAGAAGAAAGCCCATCAAATGAATGAGTCCGATACCCGTCACAAAGCCAAAGACGATCTGCTGATATCCTCCCACAAACTCTTGGCCTATCAAGCCATAGAGTGTGCTTGCAAAAAAGAGAAGTATCAGACCACCTAAACCATCTGAGATAAAGGCAAATAAATGATACAATCGTAAAGGTGTCAAGCCCTTGAAAACGGAAATCGATTTTGAAAAATTTAAAAACTTGCTAGAAAAGAGTAAACCAAAGAGAAATAATGCACCAAAAACAGTACGCCATTGCCATATGGTCACTGTGTCAACTTTAGCAAACCCTGCCTGCGAAAACCCATTAATACTTAAAACCAATGTCATAAGCACTAACATTGAAGTCAAGAAAAAGATCCTACGTCGTGAGGATTTGATAAACGGTTCAATGATCGCCAGTGCAAGAAAAAGTAATCCTATGCCTACTGCAACATGTGAGTGCCCTACTACCAGATCGTTGCGGTGAAAGAGTGCACGTAATTCAGGAACAAAAAGTATATTGCCCTGAACATCTACAAACAGAAATGCAAAAATGGATATAAACAATGTTATGTTTACAGAAACAGAGAGACCAGCATCTTTCCACCATCGGTAGAGTATTGGTATATAGAGTAATGTGAGGTATTGTAAAAACCACTCTGATTCATAACTTAAAGAACCTATAAATGCTCGATAGAGAACAGAAAGTATATAAAAAACCAATGGAATTTGCCATAAGATATGCCATCTTGTAACAAAAGAGACATGAGGGGAAGCAAGTTTAATAGCCAAATAATAGATAGCGAGCAATGCAAAGCTCATACCTAGAGTATTGTCTCCATGTGGCCCCATATGCATCTGTTCTACCTGACCATAATCAGGATTCATTAAAAGTAAAAGAGCAAAAGGACTGATAATCACGGCAGCCAGAGAGACGTTGACCCAACGCGGTTTAACATCGTAACCTTTGATCGTATCGAGAATTGCCAGAAGATAAAAGAGACCGGCAAATGCAAGTAATCCGTTGAGTTCATAAGGAAAATCATAAAAAGGAAGAGAACGTGTGACTGCTGAAAGCAGAGAAAGTATTGTAAAGACCAAAAAGATATACCAAAGCATAAAGAAACGCTCAAGATGATCTATGCCTTTTTTTCTCATAAGGCCCTCTTTGTCAAACAGTGCAAAAGGCAAAAGTGAAAGCATTAAAGGGATAAAACCATAAAGCATTAAAGTAAGATGCAAGCTTCGAGCAATGTCCGCTCTGATAAGATCTTGTCCTATACCGATTAGCTGTAAAGCATAGACTAGACCAAATACTGCTCCGAGTATTAAAAAGAAATAGCTAAAATAAATATGTGGCAGAAGACGTGTTTTTAACATAGTTGTCCATCCTTTAGGGAAATTACTTGATCACCAGGGTGTATTTGTGAAAGATCATGTGTCGCGACGATTACGGTAGAATCAAGGTTGCGCAGGAGATCAAAAACCATTTTTGAGTTTTTAGAGTCAAGGTTACCTGTGGGCTCATCGGCAAAGATATATTTGGGACGGTTGATCATCGCACGGGCTATGGCAACACGTTGGCGTTGCCCTCCTGAAATCTGCTCCGGGTATTTATTGCTGAGTTCAGCAATATCAAGTTTTGCAAGCAACTCTTCTACTTCAACTTTTGGCCGTTTGGTCACCATGGCGATATTTTCATATACACTCAAATGAGCGATGAGATAATGAAATTGAAATATAAAACCTACTTCCTGGTTACGAAAGTGGTTGATATCTGAGATATCCTGGATAGATCTACCATCGAAATAGATTTCTCCTTTTGTGGGTTTGAGCAAAGTAGAAATGATGGATAAAAGTGTTGATTTACCACTTCCACTCTCTCCTGTAATGACAACAAATGCATTAGTTTTAATCATGAAATTAATATCGTGTAATATGGTCTCATTATCATAATTGTGTGAAATATGTTTAACTTCTAACATCTATTGTCCTCTGTTTATTAAGATAATAGGGTCGATTCGTGCAGCAATTAATGCAGGAATCAACGCCCCAATTACGGCCATGGTTATCGAACCGACAAGTAACTGAACAAAGAGTATTAGGTCTATTTCACCACTTAGATAGCCTTGAAACTTTTCAATATGTTGTAACTGATCCAAAAGTATAAGACTGATACCATACGCCAATATAAAGGCGAGTAACGTAATTGCCATGACTTCTATGACGATATGAAAAATAATCGTTGTTTTAGAGATGCCTACAGCACGTTTGATACCAAACTCATAACGTCTATCATTGATCATGATACTCATCAAACTTACAATTGCCAAGAAGCCCATAAAAAAGGATATAGAGGCAATAACTCCGCTGGATATACGTATGATCTTGAATTGATTGTAGTTGTCTATAAATTCACTCGTAGACTTGACCTCTATATTGTCATTCAATCGTTTGATACTTTTTATAATATCATTGCTCTCTTTTTGAATATTAGAGAGGGAGACAAGAAGAAAAGAGGCACTTTTATGAAAAAGTTTTTCAGCATCATTGATAGGTATGACCACTCCTCCATTTTCAAATCCAATCTCACTTTGATACATACCGGAAACTTGAAAAGAACTCCCTAAGAGTTCAATGGATTTTGGATGATTCAATAAAGATGCGATCGTATCTCCTAAAATGACTTCACCGTCATGAGGGTAAGTGCCCTTCATCAAAGTATATGTTGACATACGGTTCTGTGTCACACCATAGATACCTGCGATAGGAACCACATCGATAGCCCCTGCTCCGACAATAACCCCCTGAGCTGAAGCCACACCTTCTATTGCTGCAATAGGTTCAAGTAACGAACGGTTGACATCAGAAAAAAAGGTATCTGCTACACCACGTTGCATTACGATAATATCTCCTTCTGTTTTGAGCATATTGGCATACATAGTAATGATACCGTTGCCCAATGCCGTGATCAAAAAGATAGAGGCAATGGCAGAAGTGGCAGAGATCAATATAAGTGCCGTCTTGTACTTGTAACGCAGGAATGATTTAAACATCTACACCTCTTAACGTTTTTTGAATTTAACATCAATCGTTAGATCAATTTGGTCACGTACCGTTAAAAAAAGCATTTTAGGTGGTACTACATTATAGTTTGACATTAAGAAAGAGGCTGTACCTTTAAAGGTGATACCCCCATTTATCTTCTGTATTTCTGCATGGATAACGAGTGGTTTCTTGACACCATGAAAGTTTAGTATCCCATTAACCGTATAACCTTCAGCAGATTTTTTTACTTCTTTAAAGGTATAGGTGGCAAGAGTGTATTTGGCACTTTCAATAGACTCCGCCATATTTTTATCTCTGTCAGCCTTGTCACTTTTAAGGTCTAGCATGGAGATATCGATCTCACCTCTCATGGATTCAATATTTTTCCCCATCGTCAAGTGTGATGTTAAATTCGTGGTTGTGGGATTGATAGTAGAATCTCCAAATACATCTGTGTGGGCTTGAACATCAGCATGTGTAATTACGAGATTACCCGCAAACAATGGTGAAGAAGTGAAAAGTAAGACTAGAAGAAAAGTTTTCAAGTTATGTCCTTTAGAATATAAGATCATAGGTTAGCCTCTTTGAGGCAAAAGCAATAATAGTTTTATAACTGTTGTGATCTTAGTACGTTTCATTGTTATAAACTCCTTGAAGAAGGAGGAAAAAGTAATGAAAAAATATTCCCCACTGTCTTGAGAGAAGGAACTTCAACAGTTTTACCTATATGTATCATGGCAAGGAGAGTCAGTATCGCCCAAGCTATAACAAACGATCCACTTAGAGAAACCAGTAGTCCCAAACCTGATGCAGCCCACAAGCTTAATGCCATCACGGCAAGTAACACATAAGGCAAACGTATCAACACCCGAAGAATGATGACATTGTAGTAAGAGATGACAAAAGGGTAAACAATACTAAGTCCCCATTGCCATTCTAGTGTGTAGAGTGTATATGTGAGTACAAAAAGAGAAAGAAGAAGCGTATTATTATGTTTCCAGTCTCTGGCTTTGTATGCAACAATCAAACCGATCAGATGAGAAATAATTATGACCCATGTAAAAGTATTATCTCCCCAAAGAAGCATTGCACTATCACGTGAAAGTGTCTCAAACAGGGCAGCATCTAAAAGCAGCCAGAGAAAAATACTTCCCGCGCTATAAAGTGAGATACTATATGCAGTGTTTCTCTTTATTCTATGTATTTGAGAAAAGAATGAAGCACTCAATGCAACTGCTGATAAGAAGAGAGCGATATCTGTTCTCTGGTAAGCAGGAACATCAAAGTAGTAAGTTCCATAAGTATATGAGAGAGCCAAGGCCACTACCACTACCCAAAATCTGTCAATACGAGCGATAAGCATGGGAGCAGTCAACCCACTTATGAGTCCGAGTAGAAAAAGCTCAATACCATTGGCATGTGCATAATTCAGCGACAGAACAAGTTGAGAAAAAAGAAGAAGAGGAATCAACCATTGACGTTCTTTATGGATAAAGATAGACGCGACTATCCCTAGTACACCACCTACAGGAACCATCCATATTTCAGCCATAACAGAATGATGATATTCAACAATACCTGTTTGTAAGATCAATAGATAAAAAGTAAACTCAGAAGCAAAGAGGAAGAAAAAAGCAATATTGGGTATTTGTATCTTTGTGATATCTCTCATAGAGTGCTTCCTTTCGGTTAAGATAGGGAAGTATAAAATAGAATAATGAAGATTTGATGAAGAAATGTTTATTTTCTCCAATTAACGTTTTGAAAGGTAAAAAAATCTATAATGAATGATAAAAGTGAGACAACACATAAGGAAATTTCGTGAATCTACTTGTAGTTGAAGATGAACGTACTATTGCTAATCAGTTGAAGCAGTTACTAGAGAAGGAACGATATCGTTGTGATGTATCATATACCTATCATGATGCAACAAAGTTGATCGATGAGAAGAGGTATGATCTGATTTTATTGGATTGGAATTTACCTGATGGAGATGGTTTGACTCTGCTCTCTTTGCTGCGCAAGGAAGGGATAGCAACTCCAGTGCTGATGCTTTCTGCCAATACTGAGATTGATGATAGAGTGAAAGTTTTAGATGCAGGTGGAGATGATTACCTCTGTAAACCTTATTCAAATATCGAACTGCTTGCACGAATCCGTGCACTACTGCGTCGTGAGACACCACAAAAAAACACTATACTTACTTGTGCGGGCTTAAAACTTGATACAAGTAGCCGTGAAGTTTCTGTAGATGGTAAACCTATTAAATTAAGTCTATCAGAGTTTGATTTACTTGAAATACTACTCCAAAACAAAAACATCGTTTTAACACGTTATCAGCTTAATGAACATCTCTCTCAAGATTACAATAGTCTTAAGTTTAGTAACATTGTTGATGTTCATATCAAAAATCTAAGAAAAAAGATCGGGTTGGATGATTGTATTACGACAGTACGTGGTGTAGGATATAGTATCAAAGATTAACTTTTTCAAGATGATACACGTAATTTAACTATAGCCCTTGTTCCTTGACCTATACCCTCACTCTCAAGAATGATATCTGCATTAAATAAATGCGCAAGTTTTCGACTGATCGCCAGTCCCAATCCACTTCCTTTTTGATGATTCTCACTTTTCCGTTTGGCTTGCGTAAAGTCATCAAAGAGTAAAGTAAGATCATCATGATCGATTCCTATACCACTATCTTGAATGACAATGCATAAACTCTCATCACACATTTTAAGAATAAAATCTATAGATCCTTCATCAGTAAATTTGACAGCATTTGAAAGAAGATTAATGAGTATCTGTTTGAGAAATCGATAATCTATGATAACTTCTAACGGTTTGGTCATAGCATTGGTTAGAGTGATCTTTACATCTTTTTGTTCTGCCAGTACATCAAGCATTGTGATGACCTCTTGAGTAAGCATTTCAATCTCATCACTTGTTTTTCTGACAGGGGTTATAGTGACTTTACCTGCTTCGATCTGTACAAGATCAAGGATATCATTGATCATACCTAGCAGATGATCTGCCGAAGATTCCATGGTTGCAATAATCTCTTGCTGATCTGCTGTAAGATTTTCATAGCTTATGAGGTACTGTGTTGAACTAAGTATCGTATGTAGCGGTGTACGTAATTCATGAGACATATGTGAGATAAAAGTTGATTTGGCATGAGAGACTGCTTGTGTTTGTGCAATAAGACGAATCTGATCTAACTGAAGCATGATCATTGTTGCAATAGAACGATAAAACTTTTCTTCATGCGGGTCTGTTTTCTGATTTGTTTGCGTAAAAGAAATTACGCCGTAAAAATCAGAAGTCTGTTTATCAAAATCTTTGACATATAGCATCATATACTGTGTCATTGGAGTCTTTTCTTCAAGGTCAGGATACTCTGATGAAAAAGAAAAGTACTGATGAGGCATTAACGTCTGTAGTTCATCGATGGCCAGTGCTATACATGACTCTTCAGTTTGGGTTTGTATAAGACGGTTAAAAATATTAATAAGCTGCACAAAACGAAGTAAACGAAGTTTATTTTCTTCTTCAAGGATATTAAAAGCATGATTTATTTCACGTATCATAGCATTAAAGTCATTGGCAAGTTCAGAGATCTCACCTTGCGATGCAATGGATACCTGCGTAGTATAATCCTTAGTCGAAATGATAGATTTAGTGGCGTTGTTAAGTTTGGATATCGGTTCTAAAATACGCTTGCTGAACCAAAATGAGATAATTGCGATAACTATAAAACCAAATACAAAAAGTCCCCAAACAAAAAGAATAAATTCATCTAAAAAAGCTAATGCAACCGACTTTTGAATCATATAGACGATGGTCCATTGTGATAAAACGCCTTCAAACTCTTCGTATAGGATTAAATATTTATCACTAACATAATCACTACGATGTACTGAAAGATATAGTAATTCATCCTCATACACATTACCTATCTTTATCGTATCCTCCGGGTTAAAGAGCATAGAACGTATACCTTTGTCATGTACGGTAAACATACTAAGATTGGAGAAGGAGTACTCCATAAAAAGATAACCTAATAACTGATCCTTATCAAGCGTTGATCTGATAGGTGTAAACATTACGATATTTTTATCTGTAAAAAAATAGTCTTTTTTCTGCTTTATTGCCTCATGAAATGCATCAATATCAATAAAGTTGTGTTGGAGATTTTCGTCCGAAGATGCGATGACCTTATGATCAAGTGTCAGTGTAAATAGATGCATTTTAAGCGCTAGATCTTTTTGTTTTTGAATGAGAAGCTGTGTAATCCGTTTGTCAACATCTCCTACAATCATATCATTCATCATATCCAAAGAGGCAAGAAAACGCATTTCTTTTTCCAAAGAGAGCAGTTGCTCTTCAATCCTATCTCTAACTTGATTCATTTGGCTATGGTAGGTGACTATAGCATCATCTAAAATTTTCTTCTCACCAAGATTGTGACTATATATCAAGATAAAGAGATAAGGGAAAAATCCAATAACAAAAAGTGCTATACGCAGTTTGCTCTTGAGTGTTTTTGGCATTAATTTTTTCAATAGAGTCATAGTTGATCTTCCTCATAGATAACTTTTACCCCTGTATCTATTTTACTAACAGGGATGTATCCTATTGCACCTTCTACTTTTTTGACAAAGAGAAGCATACTCTCAACGGATTCTACTCTATAAGGTGGGCGATGTCCCTTATAGTGCTCTCTTACCCAATAGTTATCAAGCTCATTATAGCTCATCTTCAAAACTTCGTTTTCAAAAGTTAGTCGCAGGTTACTTGTTGGAGGAAGATTAAGTGCGACGAGTTTGGTGTCACCCCAAAAGCGGCTCTTTTTGAGATAGATCATACGCAATTGAGATTTGGTAAGTGTATCAATAGGATTATTAGGATGCGTTATGACTACAAATTTCTCTGCGCTTAGACATATGCTTGCAGCAATAAATATCCAAACTAATCGTAGCATATTTTACACACCTAGAATAGTACTGAAATGGAGATAAGCAGTTTATTCTCTTCGTGAAGAGAATGCCACTGATACTCACCTTTAAGTGCAATAGGATAGAGTGGTCTGTAAGTATATCCCATTACTGCAAAACTATCTTTAATGTCTATTTCTTGATTATGATAACTCTCTATCCTTAGAATTGCTTCATGATGTTCTTGTATGATACGTGAGTACTGTATATACCCGATATAAGGCATAGTGCTTTCTTCGTCATTAAACTGTGCACCTACTTCAGCTTGGAGTTTAAAGTCTGAATGCTCATATTTGAATGCTCCTAGTAGATAGTAGTAAGGTTCATCTGAGGTCAAACGAAAGTAGCCCGTATTGAATTGATAGCTTAATTCTTCATCTTGAAGTGTAATGCCAATACCATAGTGACGATCAATATCAAAGTTGTTGTAGATATCGTTATTCATTATCTTGTCGAGATCTTCTCCTTCTTGTATCATAGTATCTATAGAGAGAGAATAGTCAATTTGAGATTGGTAGAGAAGATCTGCTCCACTTGTAAATTTGGGGAATAGAAGTGTTGAAATCATTGGGTTAGAGCTGGTATCTCGTAAAACATTAATAGGGATACGATTCCAGAATCCAATTGGCGAATTATATTTTCCTAATTTAAGGGCATAGTTCTCATTAAAATCATAGTTTAGGTAGAGCCGTTCGATATGAAAATCTTCATGTACTTCTTCACTTTCTTCATCCCCGAATACCTCACTGTAAACATCCTCTGCTTCAAGTTCAACCATATAGGAGAATTGATGATGCTCTCCGTAAGCCATTACTGCCAGTTCGTCAAGTTTTAGTGAACGGTTTTTCCCATAAGCATGTTTATATTCTAATGAGAAATAGCCTCCTATGTAGAGAGGAAGATCTCCTACCTGAACGCCACGACCAAGCTCATATTTTAACGATTCACTATAAAGTGATGTATACAGAAAGAAAAAACTTATAAGGACGCGGATCATTATGGTTATTAACCTTTCTTGTATAATATGATTCGATTAGAGTATAGCATCATTATAATGACTTCACTACCCTATGATGTGGCGTTTTACTTTCCAAAATATGTCCAACATCTTTCATGAAGTAAGTTGTAACTAATGGTGAGAAAAAAGTAAAAGCTTTTTGAGCATCT
This sequence comes from Sulfurovum sp., assembly GCF_041562805.1. Classification (GTDB taxonomy): domain Bacteria; phylum Campylobacterota; class Campylobacteria; order Campylobacterales; family Sulfurovaceae; genus Sulfurovum. The sequence goes on from NZ_JBFFOH010000001.1 coordinate 43,433, forward strand.
ATGATTTTATCTTTGTTTCCTAGAAATACTTCTATAGTAGTACCTCTGGCAAGGACTTCTTGTACCTTCGTACTATCCCACTGGTATGTTAAAAGAGATTCAAGTTCTTCTTTAGTCCCTACTTTAAGATAGTTGGATAAGTCAAGGTTTGAGGGGTAAGTTACATTAGCTAGGAATTGTTTAACATAAGCTTCCTGCCCTGCCTCAAAGTAACGCAGTTGTGTACGGATAAAGCTTTGCTTTTGTGTTTGGAAAAATGCAGGAGAGAGAAGGATGAGTCTATCTATACGTTTTTTACTATAATAGACATACTCAAATGCTTGTTGTGCCCCGCATGAAAAACCTGCAACGCAATAATCACTGTTCAAAAGATATGGGCTAAACAATTCTTCCTCATTCTGAAGTGAAAAGCCATTAAAGTATTTCATTAGAATGCTCTCATATTTAAAAGATCTTACGTAAAATGACTCTACATTCTTCAGCTGTAATGTTCTCATGGGCTAAGAGAAAGCTGGAGATCTCAGTCAGTGCTTTATCCAGTGTTTTTAAGAGTGTTGTGACTTCTGAGACTGATTCTCGTAAAAGTTCTTCTTCCTGTTGTGGCGTTACTATGAAGTTTTCACTCATAACATACTCATAGACCACTTTTCTCACTATCTCTTTTGCCTGGGCTATATCGGTACTCGCATTGGTGAACTGTTCATTATAATGCATCTTTGTTGCTATGCTACCTGCAAGATAGACTTTAATACGTGAGAGCAATTGACTTTTAGAGAGTATCTCATGTTCCTGACTGAGCAATCTGGTATTTACAATACCAATTTTTTCAAATTCAACATCCAGCCATGTAGCTATAACAGCTTTTGCCGCTTGATAAATGGCTTGAATTTCTCTCTCTTCTTCTGTAAATGTGAGTATCTTACGTTTTCCCAGCAAGACTTTTTCTTTTACCGCCTCAAAATCAGAAGTTTCAACCACACTACGCCCTTCTCTCATGGCATAAATAGCAGCTTCATTTGTAAGCGTGTCGAGTGCTGCAGAGTTAAATCCTACAGTCATTCGTGCTACAAGGGCTGTATCTACATTATTTGGTTTATGTGCAAGATAGAGTTCAAGTGTTTTACTTCTATCTTCTAGATCAGGTAATGAAATATGTATACGTCTATCGAAACGTCCTGCTCTAAGTAGTGCTTCATCCAGCATCTCTATTTTATTGGTAGCACCAATGACTATAACACCAGAACTGTCTTCAAAACCATCCATTTCAGTCAGAAGTTGATTCAGTGTAGCTTCTCTTTCATCATTTCTAAATTCACCACGGCTTTTACCTACAGCATCTATCTCATCTATAAAAACAATACTTGGTGCCATCTGTTTTGCTTTTTTAAAGAGTTCAGAAACTCTTTTAGCACCCATTCCTACATAAATATGTACAAAAGAAGCACCACTTTGGTAAAAGAAAGGTACATTTGCCTCACCTGCAACCGCTTTGGAAATGAGTGTTTTACCTACACCAGGAGGACCTACAAGAAGTACACCTTTAGGTAAACGGATATCCAGATCTCGATATTTTTGTGGTTCTTTAAGAAAGTCGATGATCTCTTCAAGCTCTTCTTTAACATCTTTTATTCCAGCTACATCAGAAAATGTTACATTAGAAGTAAGTGCTTGTACAGGTTCATTTGCAGGCTCATTATCTGTTTTTGAAGCTGATCTGATGTATTTAAGTTGCTGCAGTCTGTTTTGTTTCATCAGTCTATATAGAAATCCAAATGCAGCGATGATGATAAGCAATGAAAAAAGATCATAAAGATAGCTGTTGTCTTCACGTACCTCTACCGGATATTTTGTAAAGAATGCCGTTTTATTGACAGCATCTTTATAGATCTTATAGCTGAGCTCATCAGTTTTTAGGCGTAAGAAATCACCATCTATGATGACTTTTTCTATCTTGCCTTCAGTATAAAGTCTATTTGCCTGATCATGTGTAATGAGGCTATCTGTATCTCTAAAGGTTGCAAAAGAAAGCAGTATGAGTAATACTATAAGCAACCCTGCAATGATCTTGATATTTGAGGGATTAAGGGCTAATGGATTAAATTTTGGCTTTATTGCCTTCATTGGCTACCTCCACGTTATTTAAAAAGACCCAGTTTGCACTTAGGTCTTCATCACTTGTAACAGATACTTTATTGAAGTATTGGTCAAATCCATGATAGATACCATCCTTACCACTTTCAAGTAAGACTTCAAGATCCTTAGTATGATCACGTCTAAAAGCAAAGTTTTTAGCCTTAATAATATCTGTGAGTTCTCGGTGACGCTCTTTTGCGATGTTACCTCTTATTTCAGGTTTCATCGTTGCAGAAGGAGTGTTGTCTCTCTTAGAGTATGAGAAAGCGTGAACATGTGTCAGTGGTAACTCTTTGACTCTGGAGATAGCTTCAGCCCACTCTTTATCATCTTCACCTGGGTGCCCAACAATGTAGTCAGTACCCAAAGCATAACCTTGATCAGCAATTTTTCTAAAAAGTTCAAGATCTGTTTTATACTCATTGCGTCTGTTCATCAGTTTTAGCATTTTGTCACTGGTATGCTGTAAGGCAATGTGCATATGTCTGGCCATCCAAGGTTCACTTAGGAGTTCCATAAATTCATCATCTATCTGTATGGGTTCTAAACTTCCTATACGTATACGCCTTACACCACGTATCATACTCATTTTCTTAAGTAACTTTGCCATGGAAGTATTGTGGTCTTGACCGTAGCTTCCTACATTTGTACCGGTGAGGATAAATTCTCCAAATCCATTTGCTGCAAGCTTAGATATTTGCTCAAGAATGGTCTCTTCTTTATGAGAACGTGCATTACCGCGCACTGCTGGTATGATACAGTAAGAACATCTGAAGTCACACCCTTCCTGTATCTTGATGAATGCCCTGCTTTTCCCTACGAACTCTTCAACAATAGTTGAATCTATATGTTCAAGATCACCTATTTGATAAAAAGGTGTTTCGTTTTTAAGTACGGCATTGATGTTTTCTTTTTCAGAATGACCTATCACACCAAATACTTTTTTATCCTCAAATAAAGACTCACCTTTTGAGTGGGATCCACAGCCTGCCAGTACTACTTTGGCATCAGGATTTTTACGTTTCATGGAAGCAATGTAGTTACGGACAGAAGAGTCAGCACCATTGGTTACGGTACATGAGTTTACTACAATATAATCTGAGTGTAGTTCATTATCTGTTAGTTCATAGTCTTTGAGTTTAGACATCATTACTTGTGTATCAAACTGGTTTGTACGACATCCAAAGGTTTTAAAATAGACTTTTTGCATTGTTAAAGCCTTATATCTGGATTTGTCTCATCCAATTGAGTTATCGGTTTAGGTACATTTTTATCCATGTATATAGATTGTGTAGGAAATGCAAGTTGTATATTTTCCTCTGCTTGTAAGCGTGCGATCAACTCAATGGAAATAGTACTTCTAAGCGTCATGGTTGCATAGGAGTTCGTAAGATACCATGCTGATATTTTGAAGCCATACGGTTCAATATGTGTAAAGATACGAGGCTCAACATTGGTGTTTCTCATACCGTATTTACTTCTTAATTTATTGAGCTGTTTTCTTGTTATCTCTGTATACCCTTTTGAGTATTTTTTTGTGATCTCTTTAGCAATTTGTGTGGCCCTGTGTGCATCAGAATCAAAAGTAATGACAAAGTCTATTCCATCCCATACTGTTTTTAGTCCAGAATGAGAGTAGTTCGCGATCATATCTGTAAATATGTAGTTGTTTGGGATGAATATCATCCGTCCTGCTCTTCTGTTTGTCATGTAGGACGTTAGATTGATATCTTCATGCATGGTCATACGAAGCATTGAGATATCTACGATATCCCCTACATACTCTACACCCTCTCGTACAAATCGAACCCTGTCCCCTACATGGATAGAACCCCCAATTACAATTGTGGCCCATCCCATAAGAGACATGAACCAGTCTTTCATAGCAATAGCAATACCGGCTGAGGCAAAACCAAGGATCGTAACAAGGTAACTTACATTTTCTATATAGGCAAGGAGTAAGGTTAAAATTAAAATACTTACAAAAGAGATATTGAGCGCTTTGTTAACAGCATAAAAATTTTCATTGTCTGACATATATTTTTTAACAAAATATTTAATAAAAAGTAAAAGGAAAATAAAGAATAGAATGACCGCTCCAATAGTAACCGTTCTTATTATCTCTCTTTGAATATCATTTTTGAGATTGAGTTCAATTTCATCAATTTTTTTACTATATACATTTTTGGTTGTTTTAAATATTTCTATGACAGGTATAAATGTCTTGAGCTGGTCTTCTGTATCTTCTAGTTCATTAATTAATTCTACATTGAGAGAATCCAGCTTTAGAAGTTTTTTGAGGATACTTTGTTTCTCTTTAAACTTTCCTACAATATGTTCTAGAGAGTCATATCTACTGTTATATTCCTCCATGTCAGATTGGAGCTTTTCCCTATATGAAATGGCAGCAATGACAGCAAAGGGGTTTTCTACACTAGGTACAGTACCGATAGTAGGAGGTGTTAGAAACTTTTCAAAAGGGTCTTTTTCATACTCCTTTAGCAGTTGAAGCTTTCCTAGAAGTGTGACTTTATTGTCTTGTGCACTTTCTAACTCTTCATTTTCTGTTCTTGTTCGCTTTATGATGTTTTCTAAACGGTCAATAGTTGCTTCCAGTGTAATTTGTTGTTTTTTGAGTACTTTGTAGGTATGGAAGTTACTGTAAATTTTTGACCAGATATTATTCTCCATCAGTTCTTGGTCCAAATTCTCCTTCTTAATAAGAAGTTGATTTATCTTTTGAATGTCAAGAGGGCTTTTTTCTTCAAGTATTTGCTGAGATGCATTTTGTTCTACAATTGACTTGGCAAAGGTTACTTCGGAGACAGAAGGATCATCAATTGTTTGCTCCGAAAATGACGAAGTTGCAGATAAAAGAGAAAGGACTACAATTATATGTTTAAAATTCATATGTTCTCTCCAAAGCTGCGAAGTACTTTTTTGACAATACTTTCATCAATGTCCGATACCATTTCATAGTTGCCCATACCTTGAGGTAAAATAAATTTAATACTACCTCTTGCGCTCTTTTTATCTAAAAAGAAATGTTCATAGAAATCATCTACATCTTCGATGACATACTCTGTAGGTAGTGAGGCCTTTTCTAAAAGTACTTTGACTTCTGCAGCTTCTTCCTGCGTGAAAAGCCCAAGTTCTATTGCCAGTGCATTAGCCATTATCATACCTATGGCTACCGCTTCACCATGCAGGTATGTCGTATACTGGGTCTCATTTTCAACTACGTGTCCAAAAGTATGCCCATAGTTAAGTACAGCACGTATACCCGCTTCTTTCTCGTCTTGATTCACTACCCATGCTTTAAGTTCTACACTCTTTTTGATCACTTCTTTAAGTGTTTCAGGATCTCTAAAGTCAGCTTTCTGAAGAAATTCAAAGTATGACTTATCAAACATTACAGCCATTTTGACTATCTCAGCGATACCTGCAGCAAACTCTCTTGGAGGTAATGTCTTTAAAAATGCTGGATCTATGTAAACGGCTTTGGGCTGATAGAAGGCACCTATGAGATTTTTACCATATTTGTTGTTGACCCCTGTTTTTCCACCTACACTGGCATCAACCTGACTAAGCAGTGTTGTAGGTATCTGTATAAAGTCTATACCTCTCTGATAAAGGCTTGCGGTAAATCCTGTCATGTCCCCTATCACACCCCCACCAAAGGCAATAAGTAAAGATTTTCTATCAAGCTTATGTTCAAAACATTGATTCAGTATATTTTCTACTGTCTCTAAGGTCTTGTATCCTTCCCCGTCAGGAATTGTTACAACATTAAGTTTTGTAGCCTTCAGGTGAGAAAGAAGCGTTTCTAGATGAAAGCCAGCTACTGTCGGGTTCGTAACTACAACGACATTGGTGTCAAAAGTAAGTTGTGGTAATGCATCAATCGTGATGTCATAAGTAATGTTCTGAGTGTGTGCTAATTCGATAGGAACGATCATCTGGTAAAACCTTGCGTTATTATTGGCTTTATTTTATCTTATTTGTGATTAAGTATCGTTGTAAGGGTGCTTAATGCCCTTCTTGAGTCCTTATTTAGGACTCAGTGATGGCAAAAGGAACGAGTAGCTTTGGGTGCCTGTTCGTGGTAAGAATAAAGTCTTGAATTCTGTTAGAGATGAGTTTTCTGATACTGTCTGTATTGAGACTCTTTTCAAAAGGTGCTATTTGGAGTATATCTTCCATATTTGAAAGTTCTCGTATAGGATTGGCTATTTTTTGTTCGATCTTCATTTCCATATTAAAGATATGTGTGAGAGTCTCATAATGTTCAATGATCATTTTTTTACTCTCAAAGTCTCCTTCTGGATCAAAGTCACCAAGTGTAAGCCCTAAGCCCAGCGTCTCAGAAATATCAAAGGCTGTAGATGAAATGGATTCCATTTTTTCTTTTTCACTCATAAGGACTACAGATCTTTTGATGTTATAGAGCAGTTTGTCACCAAAAAGGAAAACCAACTTTTTTAGATCATAGATAGTATCTTTAAGGCCACCAGCCTCAAAAGTTGGAATACTGTTCATCACAAGTCCTACATTAAACTCATGTATATCATTTTCCACTGAGGATTTTACATTTTCGTTATCATAAGAGATAGAAATTGTGACATGTTCGGACTCTAAAGTTTTAAGTTCCTCTATCAATTTAAAATCATTTGGATATAAAACACGTACATAGAGGTCTTTATCTTCTAATTTCTCAACAAGATAAATACTCTGTTTAAGGTAAAGTAGTGCATCTTTGTGGTCATGTCTAAGATCCAGGATAAGATAAATATTTTTACCAAATGGTTCAGGAAAAAGACCTATTCTTTTGTTGATGGTCTTGTATACACCATTGAGCACTATAGGTTTTCCCAGTATGAGTAAGGTGTCATTAGGACGTATCATGGTCGAGTTTGTCGGAAGGATCTGTTGCTCATCTCTGTAGAGTGCAGCGATCTTCCATTGATTTTGAACTATAGTACCTATGTGTCTATAGGCATATGAACTTCCAAAAGGTACATGTACTTCCATGATCTCACCTTGCCCAAGTCCAACATTCTGAGCGACCAAGGGGACATTGGGAAGTTGGTCATAAAGATGGGCGGCTATAAGTTGATCAGTGTGTACTATCGTAATGTTTTCCTGATCTTTTCCTATCTCATTATCATCCCATTGATTTACAAGTGCTATACGCATTTTAGTGTTGATAAGCGCAACATTTTTAAGCGCATATTTTGCATCTTCTATATCTTCCATAACAATAAAAAGATTAGAGAATTTAGTAGCATCCATGATATTCTTAAGTTTAGAAAAACTTGTAGGGTCAGCATCAATGACTGTGATGTTCTTGCCTATTTTATCAGGTGTTGTGTGTGCTTTATAGCATGTTACATAGTATTGGTTCTCTGCAACTCTGTTCGTGCTGACCCAGTCTATAAAATGCTTCGCAATACTACCACTAGCTAATATAAGTATGTTTTTGATGGAAATCCTTTACATAGTGCCAAATGAGCAAAGCCCAGCTTGACTACGCGAATACTCGCTTTAAAATTACATGACAAAACTTCTTTAATTATGAGTTGTTTTTGTCTTATTCTATTAAAATATAGATATACTTTCGTAATTATTTTTGAGGGATATTATAACACAATGGAATTTCAGATAGATAAAACAGACGGTAAAGCAAGATCATGTACGATAAAAACAGCCCATTCCACCATTCAAACTCCAGTATTTATGCCTGTGGGTACTGTAGGTGCAGTCAAAGCACTTGATGCAACTGACCTTGCTACATTCATCAAACCAGAGATCATTTTGGGGAATACCTATCATTTATATATTCGTCCAGGAGATGAGACTATTAAAACTATGGGGAAATTACACGGTTTTACAAAGTATCCTAAGAGTTTCCTCACAGACAGTGGTGGATTTCAGGCTTTTTCACTCTCAGACAATGTTAAAATAGATGAAGGGGGTATCACCTTTAGAAGCCACGTTGATGGGAGTAAACACTATTTTACACCTAAGAAAGTGATAGACATCCAACATAACTTAGGTTCAGATATTATGATGATCCTTGATGATCTTGTTGCCCTACCCGCAACACAAGAACGTATTAAAGCAAGTATTGAGCGTACAACACGTTGGGCGCAGGAGTCTATTGACTATTTTAGAGCCAAACAGGATGAAGGTATAGGCGTTGATCAAAACATCTTTGCTATTATCCAAGGTGGTACAGATAATGCTTTCCGTGAGAAGTCAGCTAAAGAACTGTGTGCGATGGATTATGACGGTTTTGCCATTGGTGGACTGAGTGTAGGAGAGGCCAACCAGGATATGTATGATACTGTAGAATGGACCACACAGTTTATGCCTGAAAACAAACCACGTTATCTTATGGGTGTTGGAACACCTGAAGATCTGGTAGAAAACGTTTCACGTGGTGTAGATATGTTCGATTGTGTCATGCCAACAAGAAATGCACGTAATGGTACGCTATTTACAAGTTTTGGAAAGGTAAATATCAAAAAGGCCCAGTATACGACTGATGCAGGTCCTCTTGACCCGGAGTGTGGTTGCATGGTATGTCAAACCTATTCAAGGTCTTATTTGCGCCACCTCTTCCGTGCCAGAGAGATCACATATTTTAGATTAGGAACGATTCACAACCTTTACTACTATCTTGACCTTATGAAGCAGATGAGAGAGGCAATATTAGAGAATAGATTTGATGCCTTTAAAGCTGAATTTTATGAGAAGCGAAAATAGTATATTAAAAAACGTACTATTATCTTTTTATAGATAGTCTTGCGAACATATTGTTGTTTTTATCCATTTCCTCAAAGACTTTTGCATCTAATGAAGGTCTGCCTGTGATGAGTGCGCCTTTAATAGTGTTTAAAACATGAAAAAAGTTTTTATTAAAAGGTGTGATGATCTCTTTTATTTTTTTATGTTTTATTACCTCTGTTATGTCTTTTATACAATGCATATAATATATTTTATTAATGGCTCTTTGTATTCTGTAATCTTTCATAAGTTCAATGTTTTTTATCCATACTTCCTTGTCAATATCTGCTAGATAGGGTTGATTTTGTATGAACTCTATCTCATGTTTCATCTTTTCTTTATATTTTTCACACTCTTCTGTAACACATTCTTCAATATCATTTTCATAGTATTTCAATATAGTATGTAAATCTTTTTCGTCAAGTAATTTGTTTTCAAACGGATGGCTATAATATGGTTTTTTATCATAGTCATTGTCAATATCTTTGAGGATTTCTAAAGCTACCATGAGATAAATATATTTATCTTCTTTAGAGAGTTTATAAACGATGCCATGATTAGATATCTCTACTCGTGGCCCTACATAATGTATTTCAGACATAAAATTACCTTACTAACTGTAAAATCTAAAAGTATAAGACTATCAAAGACTTAAACTATAATTTATTATAACAATTTTTAATAAATTATAAGAATTAATTATTCTATATTAATAAATATTTAACGTTTGTACGGTACCTTCGCAGAGGGTGTCTTTTTAGATGTTTTATCTAAATGCACATCTTGATCATCAAAGAATATATCTGCTTTGAAGGACTTTACTACCCTTCTTTTTTCTACACCTCCAAGGAAAAAAGCTTCATCAACACGTACATCCCATGCATCAAAAGTACGGATAACTCTTTCAAATGTGGCAAAGTCTCGTGCAGTAATAAGTGAAGTTTTGATAGGTGCTTTTTCCATAGGAAATTTTTTTTGTATTTTTGATATTACCTTGAGTAATTTTGCAAATGGTCCTTTGGGTAAAGGGTTTTTGGCATTTTTCTTTTCATGTTTTACAAAAGCCTCTAGTCCATGCTTTTTGTATATCTTCTCTGACTGATCTGAAAATAGTACAGCATCACCATCAAAAGCAATGTGTACATCTTTTCTTTTAGCGTCTTTTTTATACTTTTTAGGAATGATTCTTGCTGCTGCAATACCTACATTAATAGCTTCTTGTACATCTTCCTCATGAGCAGAAAGAAACAAGTCCACATCAAAGGCTTTGAGGTAGTTAGAAATAGGTGTACCTGCTGTCCACCCTGCTCTTTCAACATTTAATTTATATTTGTCTATAGAGTTTTTGATACGTAGACCTGTGGCCGCATTATTGCGTGAAAGAACGATGACTTCTATAAGTTTGTCATCAAAGTGTTTGTTGATGTGTAGTATATTCTTTACGAAATCAAAGGCGGCCCCACGTTTAAGTAACTTGTTCTCATTTTTGATTTGATATTTATAATATTTTTTTAAACCTTTTTTTTCAAACATCTTGTTTTCATCTTCCAAATCAAATAATGCACGAGAAGAGATAGCAATCACAAGTTTCTTTTTTAAATCGTAAGACATAAGTTTCCTTTTGATATTTGTTGTATTGTAGTCAATTTTACTTTATGCCATACTATAGTAAAATTCTTTTTTTATAAAGGTCAATTTAATGGAAACAATTTTTGTATACGGTACACTCATGCCAAACTGCCCCAATGGTCATGTACTTGAAAATATCGTTGGTAAGTTTGTCCCCGCAACAGTAACAGGTGAGCTTGTTGCAGCAGGATGGTCTGCATCTATGGGGTACCCTGGTATAAAACTAGATTCTGATAAAGATACAGTACACGGTTTTTTGTTTTATTCACATAATCTTGAAGATAATTGGGAGTATCTTGATACATTTGAAGGTGAAGAGTTTGTCCGTACAGAGGTAACGGTAGAACGGTATGATGAACTTGATGTAGATACTTTTATATATGTTCTAAAACATGACAAAGAAGAACTTGAAGATGAATAAAATTATTTTGATATAATTGATTTATAAAAAATAAAGGAAGAAGAATGAGTTTTGGAAATATAGTATTGATCATTATTGCTGTTGTTGTTGTATATCTAATTGCTATTTACAATAAATTTGTATCATTGAGAGCAGGTATAGATGCTTCATGGTCAGACATCGATGTTCAGTTAAAGCGTCGTTATGACCTCATACCCGCACTTGTCGATACAGTACGAGGATATAAAGAGTATGAAGCAGAGACACTTGAAAAAGTAATACAGGCACGTCAACAAGGGCTAAGTGCCGGCACTGTAGACGAAAAAGCAGCTGCGGCCAATATGTTAAGTGGTGCATTAGGTAAATTATTTGCTTTGGCAGAAGCATATCCAGATCTCAAAGCCAACACAAACTTTCTAGATCTTCAAAATCAACTTTCTAATCTTGAAGATGCCATTCAGAATGCAAGACGTTACTATAACGCTATCGTAAGAGACTACAATGCAAAAACAGAGTCTTTCCCAGATCTATTTATCGCACAAAAGTATAATTTTACTGCACGTGATTATTTTGAGCTAGATGAAAGTGAATCTGCGTCTGTTAAAAAGATGCCTAAAATCGATCTTTAATCTATGATAAGACTACTTGCAATCACCCTCTTCTTCTTAGTATGGGTGTCATCCGCTTATGCTGAAAAGATATCAAATTTTAAGGTAGATATTACTGTCGAACAAAGTGGAGAACTTTCCATTGTAGAGTTCATCGAGTATGACTTTGAACAACAGAGTAAACATGGTATATTTCGCGATATTCCTTTTACTGTTAAAAGAGAAGGTCTCATTAAAGATCTTGGACTCTATGCGTTATCAGTACTGCTTGATGGTGGCATAGTTGAATGGCAACAGTCTACACAACCTACTGCAAATGCTGGTGATGCTATACGTTTGAAGATAGGCTCTGCAGGCAAATATGTGACAGGAAAACATCTTTACACAATTGCTTACCGAGTTAAAAAAGGTGTACTTCCTGCTGTACAAAATGAAGAAAATGATGCCATACGTTGGAACATCATCGGTACAGGATGGCAGATACCTATTCAAAAGGTTGAAGCAAACTTCTTCCTGCCTCCTTCACTTACACAACATGACATAGCAGTCTCAAGTTATACTGGCCGTTATGGTACGAAAAGTTCTACAGCAATAAGTACATGGATAAACACAAGACAACTACAGGTAAAAGTCCCTGTACTTAACCCAGAGGAAGGTGCTACTGTTGAGATGGCATATTCTGCTGATATCCTGGATCAAAATGGACTTGAAAATGTCAAAGCAACATTTATGGATTGGATGTTAGCAAATTTTCATTGGGCGGCATTAGTTGGATTTTTACTTTATTTTCGTGAGATGTATACGAAGTACTCAGGTTTTGAAGATAAACGATCTATAGCTGTACAGTATGAAGCTCCCAAAGGATTAAGCCTATTACAGTCAGGCCTTGTACTTGACAAATTTGCAGATACGAAGGACTTTGCCGCAGCAGTACTGGAACTTGCACATTTAGGACATTTGGAAATAGAGCAAAAAGAGAAAAAACTTGACCCTATTTTGATACGTAAAGAAAAAAGTACAGAAAACCTAACTATGGATCAAAAATATTTGCTTAACCATGTTCTCTTTAAAGGCAGAACAACTTTTGTCATGTCAGCTGGCTCAAAAACAAAAGCTTCAGCCTTAAAAGAAGGATTTGGACAGATCAATGATAATCTTTATACTTGGTCTGTGTCGGATGGATTTATGGCAGATAATCCACAAAGAATACGTAAAAGCTTTATAATGAAGAGTCTCTTGTTTTTATTGCCTGTTGCAGGGCTGGTACTTTACAGCTTGTATTTACAGCTTGGAGAAGCGGCTATCTTTCTTCTTGTATTTCCTATGATATTTGCGGCTGTAGGTATCAGTATCATGACTTCAAATAAAAACTGGTTCTCTAAAATAACCGGTTTTCTTTTTGGATCTGTAGGGATGATACCTTTTGTTGGCATTATGAATGAAGGGATGGATCTAAGTGAACTAGCCGTAGGTCCAGTAGCTGTACTTATAGTGCTGGCACTGGCTTTAGGATTCACCTATAAAAAAATAGGAAGATTTACACAAAAAGGTGCTTATGCTTCTAAACATTTATTAGGTTTAAAAGAGTTTGTTAAACGGGTAAAAGAGGATGAAATAAAAAGACGTTTGGAAATGGATCCCCTTTACTTAGAGAAGATGCTTCCCTACGCTGTTCTGTTTAATGAAACAGACCATTGGCTCTCCTTCTATCAAGTATTAAATGTTGAAGAACCTCATTGGTATCATGGAAATGTTTCAAACATGGGACGATTCACCTCTTCTGTGAACGCTGCATCTACCACTCCTGCAGGAAGTGGTGGTGGTGGCTTCTCTGGAGGAGGTGGTTTTTCCGGTGGTGGCGGTGGAGGAGGTGGTGGTGGCTCTTGGTGATATTCTAGTTATATAGATAGTATATGTATGTCTACCTATAGCGTAATTGGATTCAGAGACAATATAGTTACCCCATCTTCTGATGTGAGAAAAATGATCGTATCTTTATATACAATAAACCCGCAATCCACAACAGGAAAATAGCGAGTATCTAAATCTATGTTCTTCGCACATTCGATAAGTTCCTGAATAGAATGTAAAGAACAAATAGGAATATCCTTCTCCATCTTCTCTACCAATAGACTTATTTCTTTATCACATGTAATCATTTCACACCGTATCCTATTGACAACCAAGGAGAAGATCCATAGTTGTGACTCATAATTAATGACTTTTATTTATTCGCCAATTATAATGAACATGTATTAAGTAAGTGTTAATTATAATTATTGATAACTATTTCCTCAATATTTAGGAAATAATATGTCAATTTGACATATTATTTCCTGTTTTCTGATACTAACACTAAAATGTCACTATGTATAATAAAAAGAAAGAAAGATTTTATATCTGCGACCTACTAGAGACCCCGGCTGTACCCTATCCATCATATTATGTATTGAGTAGTTCTATGCATAAAAATGAGATGCTGCAATCTGCAATGATAGCCTTACATAGTTTTGATTTTTCCTATTATGAAAGAGCTCGTAATTATGAGGATATCTTTGCTATGTTTCACTCAGGTACATTTCCTATCTATAAAGAAAAATATATTGTAGGTTACTTTGGAAATAAAATGATGTATTTGGAATCAAATGGATGGAAAGGTATGCCCTCTACAGAGGACATTTTTAAAATGGAGAACTGGCTTGTATGCTAGGCAGTACTGTGTTTGGCTCTCCTTGAATATCCTTTGTTATTCTAGCAACCGCAAACTGCTTGGTTTATTTTAGTTATCAGCATGGTCTTTTCTAAACCTGTAATAGAAATATCCCACAATAACAAGAATACCAATTATAAATAATTCCATATTATTACTCCTTTTTAAATTAACATAATAACTATAGCATTATAGATGTAATATTTACTTTCTAAGGGATTTGTGTTACAAAATAAAAAACTGGCTTATTTGTTAATTCTATGTGTAATATATAATAATTAATAAATAATGTGACATAAATATGACATCCATATTGTTATTATTCTAATTAATAATTAAATATATGGAGTAAACATGAGAAGAACGCTTATGTACACAGAAGAAGTACTTAATAAACGTGGTGTCCTTGTTCAAGTAATCTACCACTATGATGATGGCACAACATTAAAACGTAAGATCAATGCTGCATAATGAAAAAAATGCTATCAAGATTTCTAGCTATGAGTGATTGGAACAAAAATGATAAGGTATTTGTGTTACTTGTAATTTGTACCAATATCTCACTTATTATTTTTGCCCTGATGATCCATACATAATCTACAATCCCCTATTTCTACTAAAAAATATACCCTGTAAAATTATTTTCATACTCTCATACGTTAAAAATATAAGGAGATAAATTATTTCTTTAATGGGTGTCGTGATATGCAAAATGCATAGAGTGCCCTGTACAGCGGTACTTATAAGATGCAAAACTGTTTTATTTGTATGATTGAAATAAATAATATAAACAAATTTTAGTTATAAGTTTTAAATTAAGACAAATTTTATCTTATTTAGTTACAATTCAAACATATCTTAGGTATGGCAGTTTTTTTATTCTTCCTCCTTTTAGAAAAAACATTGTTGTATCGACTACCAACGAACACACACTTCCTCCTGTCGTATCTAAGATAATTTTCATAAAAACGTTCATCTAAATTAAATTTCTCTTAACAATAAGTCACAACACTATATGCGAATCTTCTATTAATATTATATTTTTTGTGTGCTAATGTTTGTATAGTTCATTATTGGCATACAGGAATTCTTTGAGTTAAGATTCCCCTATCCTACCTAAGCACAGTAAGTGATCGTGTAGTATGAATATTTAGGCTTGTCCACCTCTTAAAACATCCAACACATTTGTGGCATAACAACCTTTTGGCAACACAAAACTAAGTTCATAATGGGCTTTTTCTTCTACATAGTTTTTCTTGATCTCTGTTACTTGTATCCACGCATAACGTCTGGCTCCATTTAAGTTAATATCTTCAGCAAAAGGTGCTTCTATCAAACCAGCAACCCCTTCAGCTCTGTTTGTCTTTTTCCCAGGAAGCAACCCTGCAGGGGCAATGTCTTTAGATTCGAAACGCTTGGCTTCTTCTTCTAGGTTTTCAACATTAAACAAACGTCCATAAGGGTAATGCATCATCACATCTCCTTCTACAAGTTTAAAAAAGTTTGGCTGTGATTTTGTGCCTTTGAGTGAGCCTTCCGGTAATTTTAGTATCTGCTCTGTCTCAGCTTCGGTGAATTTTTCCAGTAAGTGGTTGAGTTCCATACGCTTAGAAAGCCATCCGTTAAAGAGATAACTTTGATAAGACCCCATAAGAAACTCTTTGGTTTTCCTGTCACGTATTTTAAGTGTACCCTCTATGAGTTTTTTCCCATCTACCCAGTTGTTTCCATCGGTTCCAAATCTCTGGTTTCCAAAGTAGTTTGGTACACCGTTTGCTTTTATCCATTTAAGTACAGAGTCCAGTTTATCTTTCTCTATACCCAGAACCTTTTTAAGGCGGATGTTAAATCGATTACCTTTAAGATGCCCTACTCTTATTTTGTTATTGTGACGAACCGTAGAGAGTATCTTTATCTTATCATGCGTAAATACTTTTAACTTCTCTTCATGTATTGCCATGACTGAAATGTACTGTATTGTCATGGCATTTTTGTCTTTAAGACCAGCGTATCCCATGTCACGACGACGTATACCAACATGGTTAGAAATGATATCAAGCATCTCCCAGGTAGTCAGATCTTTTTTGCGTACTTGTAGCACAAGGTGTTCGCCCTCACCTGTAAATTCATACAGTGGTATCTCCTCAACAGTAAAATCTCTAGGAGAGGAGTTAAATACAAATTCATTTTTGATATTTAGTGGGTAGATTAGGTTCATGAAATTCTTTCTATTTTATATATTAGTATTTTATCTGAAAGGTTATTAAGTTAGACGTTACAAATAACGTATCAGTGTATGAGGTAGGACAAAGAAAATGTAGTCTTTAATATTTAACGGGTTATTCTTTCTTGTAATGGTAAGACATTTTATGTATACTTTATGATAAATATTAAAAGATATAATTGGTGAAATGAAATGCAACCCAGAACACTGGCAATCATAATAGCAGTATTGCCGTTCCTTATTAGCAATGTCGTATACTTGCTAAGTGCTTATGAAGGCAGTGTATCTTTGTGTGTACCTAATTTAGATGGGTGTACAAGTATCAGTAAAGCTGCACGTAGCGGTAATTCCCTATATATATTTCGTGCTACTATGATCGCATACGCTATATTGTTGATATGGTTCTGGATATATGTACGACAGTGGTTGGACCAGCTTTACGGACAAACTACCAATATAGCTCGTGTTATTTTATGGCTAGGTGTAGTTGGCGCACTTTTTTTAATAGTCTATATTGATTTTTTAGGTACGACAGGGGAAGTGAATCGTTTTATGCGCCGATATGGTATTTTGCTCTATTTTGTATGTACTCCAATTGCTCAAATATTATTGCTCAGACAACATTATCATATTTTTCCATCTCTAGAAAAAGGTACTATAAAACCGAGAGTTTTGCAGTATCAACTCATTATCATCATATTGATATTGGCCGTTGGTATCGTAAGTGGTGCAATGGATGTTATGAATACGAAGACAAATGAAAGCGAAAATATTGTGGAGTGGAATATAGCACTGCTCATGCAACTGTATTTTTTAGGTATGGTTTTTTTATGGAAAGACTACAAATATTATTTGAAAAATGATTAGGTTTTTAAACTTTCATCAATTATCTTAATTAGGTATTTTTTGTATACGCATCTTTTAGATAAAATATGTATAATCACATTGAATGATATACATAAGTAATCTATCAAAATATACTAAGGTTCTTGATTTGAAATTTACCAACAAAAAAGCCATACTCTTCGACCTAGATGGTACACTCATCAATAGTGCCCCCGACTTGGCATTGGCAGTTAACCATATGTTGAAAACTTTAGATCGTGACACTTTTAGTGAAGGTATTATAGACGGTTGGGTTGGTAATGGTGCTCAGACTTTAGTAAATCGTGCTTTATCAGGACAGAGTGAGATAGATGCAGAGCTTGATACATCTTTTGCTGCTAAAGCACTAGAGATTTTTTTGACTTTTTATGCAGAGAACTTATGTGTGGCTACGGTGACTTACCCCAATGTACCTTCTACACTAAAAGCATTAAAAGAAAAAGGTTACCGTTTAGCTATCGTAACTAACAAACCTTTTGCTTTTGTAGAGCCTATCTTAGAGGGATTAGGCTTAGGTGGGTTGTTTGAACTCATCTTAGGTGGAGACAGTCTAGCTCAAAAAAAACCAAACCCTGCTCCGCTTCTTCATGTTTGTGAAACACTCAATGTTGATGTGAAAGCATGTGTGATGGTTGGTGATTCTAAAAATGACATACTCGCTGCTAATGCCTGTGCCATGCAGAGTGTAGGTGTAACGTATGGTTATAACTATGGTGAAGACATTAGCATGTATGCACCAGATGTTATAGTAGATAATTTTGCAATGTTACTAGAGTCGTTATGATAGAAAAAAAAGCTAAGATAGCCATTATTGGGGGAGGTGTTGCAGGATCAAGTGCAGCACTTTATTTTGGTCAGCTTGGTTTAAATGTAACACTGTTTGAAAAAGATGCAAGCTTGGTGAGCGGGCCTCCGTGGTGTCATTTACATGCAGGAGGAAATCTTTATCGTGAGATCTCTGATGCACAGTGTATCACTTTACTTAAACAATCTATAGATTTTTTACGCTTCTATCCTTTTGTAGTGGACTATAGACCTACTGTAATAGTGTTGCCCACTACTGACAGTTCAACTCCTGAGGCGCTGCTTCCACGCCTTGAGTTGCTGACATATGAGTATAAAGCTCATATCGCAAAAGATCCTAAGAATGAAGTACTCGGAAAACCAGAAAACTATTATCAGATCTACACTAAAGAAGATATAAAACGTCTGAGAGAAAAAGAGTTGCCTAAAACACCTAAAACTTCTGATGAGTGGATGGTGCCCGTAGCGAAAAATATCGACCTGGATAAAGTACAGTTTCCTCTTATCATGGTTCAGGAGTATGGACTAAACCTCTTTAGACTTGCTGCAGGTGCTGAAATGACTCTTGAGTCGTTAGCTTCTGTTACACTGCATACAAACAGCATCGTCTATAATGTACAGCAGAACGTTGAAACAGAAGGTTGGAATATCAGTTATGTCAAGGATGATGAAAGTCACACAGAATCTTTTGACTATTTGATTAATGCTGCAGGATTCAGGACAGGGAAAATAGATGATCTCTTGGGCGCTCCCTGTAAGTCTATGGTAGAGTTTAAAGCTGCCTATGTGAGTCACTGGGATGGATGTGAGGGGACACAGTTTCCTGAAGTTGTCTTTCATGGAGAGCGTGGTACACCACAAGGAATGGGACAGTTTACCCCCTACCCTGGCGGATATTTTCAACTGCATGGCATGACCAAGAATATCACACTCTATGAAGATGGTCTGGTCTCAAATTCTCTTGTAAGTTGCCAACCGAGATTAGGTCAAGACTTTCTAGACAAAATAGAAAAATCTTGGACACAGGAAGAAACTGAAAAGCGTACAAAAGCTGCGATTGAACATCTCTCTCAATACATGCCGGCTTTCAATAATGCCACGGTAGGAAGTAAACCACTTTTTGGTGCACAGCAGATCCCTGGAGATGACCCTACTTTACGTGTAGCAGAAGTCTCTTTCCCTCGTGAACGTTATGCCAGATGTGAAATAGTCAAAGTCTCTTCAGTATTAGATATGATAGATGCCATCGCTAAACAATTCGTCGAGTTGGCATATCTAGAAGATAATATTATAGGAAAACGTGAATTTACAGATACTATACATTTAGATGAGCCTTCACTAAGAAAAAGGGCAGAATCTGTAGCTCTAAAACGAGACTACCCACGTGCATTGGCCAACAGAAATATCTCGGAGAAAATACTATGAAACTCTTTTTACTTCTTCTACTTACATTTACTACTCTTTTCGCCACTGCACAACTTGAACACGTTACCATTAAAAACCAGGACTTCAGCATTGTGACCGAAACATATGATATCTATGATTCTAAGGGTGAAGTGATGAAGCTTTACAAAGAAGAACGAAGTAATGATCTTGACTTTGTGCTGAGCCTTATTCTTAAAGATCGTACAGGAACATGCTCTGATCAGAGTATGCAAGATGGTAGCTATGAAATTAATGACACTGAGATCACGCTCTATAGTTTTTGGGATAGAAAAGGAAAATCATATGATAGCCCTTATGGTGCAAGAATACAGCGTTATGAAATGCTTCCAAACCATACAGTAGTATTAAAATCAAGTAAAGTATATATTGAGACAGCTAGAATAAATTATGATAAAGAGAGTGGGATGAAGTACCTTTTTACGCCTCCCAAAAACAACACTGAAACAGAAACACTTCAAATGTATGTAAGGTCAGTTGAACGAGAGTATAAAGGTGATTTTGTTTATGACGATGATGCAAAGAAACTTATAGATGATGTGCAAGAAGCACTTAGACGAAGAATGAAAGCCAAATGGCAAAGATAATAAATGTAAAGGTTATACCATTTCTGTCCATTCTGATCGTCCTGCTTTATGCTCTGTACAATGCACAGTTTCGTGATCCCTTAAAAGTAGACAGTAAAAAACATAAGCATTACAAAGAGCATATAAAAACACATAAAGTACTACATTATAAAGATGAACTGTCCCAGATAAATACAGATGAGTATACAAAACAGTACATTATTCAAGTGATCAATCACGGTTCTACTGGATTAGGTTTTAAAGGAGGTGTAATGGAAGGCGGCTTTGCCAATCCTGAAGATGCTGAAAAAATAGCCTGTTATACTATGACTTTATCGGGTAGACAATGTAGTACCCCTTATGCCGAAGATGCACCAATGTTTTACACTAGTATTTGCGGAGGTTGCCATGGTAATGATGGTACGGGATTAGGTGGTAGTTACCCTGATCTCACTAAAGCCAAAATGTTAGGTATAGAAGCTAGGGAAATGTTTTTAAGATCTATGCAGAAGAATCACTAATTCAGACTTTAAAAATGATGACTTTTACACTGATATCTATCACTATTTCTAGCCACTTTTGCAAAGACAGTTAGCGGTGTATTTGTCTCTTCTGATATCTGCATAACTTCTCCATAATACTCAGGAGCAAAGCTTACTAACATTTCATATTCTTCTCCGCTAAGCCCTACTGTGTCGTCTATCTCTTCAAAAGAGTCAAATCCATATTTATTAATATCTAATAATTTATTCGTGTCACAATAGAGTCCATCGGAAATGTCCATTCCCGTATGTAGATAATCTCTTGATCTAGCTATGAATTCTGCTCTTAAAGTAGGCTCAAAAAAGCGTGAATTCCCAGCTATTTTTTCACCTCTGTAAAGTGCATCCAAGTCTTTTTTACTCTCACCCAAAGTACCTGTATATGCCAACAGGTCACCCTCTTTTAAACCTGTACGTAAAAGAGGTTTGTCACTTTTGGAGATGATAGTGATAGAGAGATGTAGTTTATCTCCGCCTATTGTGTCTCCTCCGATGATCTCACATCCGTACTCTTTTGCAGTACGTTCCAAACTGAGAGTCAATTCGTCTATCTGTGCTTCTGTCATATCTTTAGGTATTGAGACTGTAATAAGGGCAAATTTTGGTTGTGCATTCATCGCTATGGCGTCTGAGAGATTGATAAGCATTGCTTTACGCCCTATCTGAGCTATGCTCATCCATTCACGCTTGAAATGTGTATCTTCAAAGAAAGCATCCATGCTGTAAAGCGTATCTCCTATGACGGCTGCATCATCACCAATGTACTTGGAACTTAATTTGTTTATGAGATATTGTTCTTTGTCTATTTGTATTTGATTAGGCATTTAGTGCTTTCCTGCATTGAATTTTTATTCTTAATTATTGGTAAAATTGTAACATACTTATATCGTTTTATATTTAGTTCATGCTATGTAGGCTATTTCAAATATCTATAAGCTATACTCTATCTAATATATTTATATGGAGCCTCCTATGTCACATAAACTTGAAATAAGAGCATTCTTTTTTAATGCTAAAACAGACTACCTGCCTTACTATAAAAACTTCAACATCACTGTTGATACTGATGCAACTGCAAAAGATCTACTCGCAGAGATACAGGAAATGAACGAAAACTTCTCTTACCCAAAACAAAAGCTTGTAATGAAAATCAATGGTTTGGTTGTAGAAGCTAAACAGTCTGTATCATCGATAGTAGAAAGACTTGGTACTTCTTTACAGATAGACCCGGTAAGCAGCTATCGTTCAAATGATGGACTTAAGATCAATGACAATGACTTTATGAAAAGTTTTGAGCTTTTAGCACCCTATGCTTCTGAGTCAGACTTGAAATACTACAAAACACTTTATGCCCTACACTACGCATCAGAGACAGAAAACTTTGACCGTGAGTACATTGGTGATGCAGTGCTTGTATTGGCACATAAAATGATAAGTGAAGGTTCAGAGCACAAAGATAACATACTTGAGGCTATCACTTCTGTGCACTCTGGACTTCTTGATTGTGAATATGAAAATAATCTCTTTAATGCAGAAGATCACACAGCTGCCATAGAAGAACTTAAAGTAATGGTTAAACCTGAAGATACACCTTCATTATGCTCACAGATCATAGCCCGCTTTTCTAAGAATGAGAAAGAAGTGACTGAAGTTGTAGTAGCAAAAAGAGTTGCAGAGACAATAGATGGTATTGAAGAAAAGCGGGTAGCACATTATGCTGGTCTGGCTTCTCATGATGCAATGCACAAACTGATCGGCGAAATGGGGATCAAAGGTATTCACTTTTCAAGAGCAAACAAACTGTGCGGAGTTGGTATCCTGGAAGACAATAAAGACTTGGCTTTGAAAAAAGCAGGAGCAGTTCTTTTAGATGCATATGACAGTGGTGCTGAAGTTCTTTTGGTTGAAGAAATTGCTGCACTTGATATGTTCAGAGAACACTTCTCTAGCATAGAAAAAGTCATAGGTAGAAAGATGATAGGTTTAGAGCTTATCTCTGCTGAGGACTTTGTTTCTCAAGTAAACACTATAGTTGCATAATGAACAAGTAGCATGGTAGAAATGCCGCGCTACTAAACTATACACTCCCGCACTTTTAAGCCGTTAAACCCCACGTTATAACCAAAATTAATGCTTAATAAAGATATGATAAAAGCAAATTGTAAACAAAGGATATAGATAATATGAGCAAAAACTCAGATATTAAAATCTACGAATATGACGCAGTTGTCGTTGGTTCTGGACTCGCTGGTTTAGCTGCGGCTAAAGAGTTGACAGAAGCAGGTAAAAAGACAGCAGTTATCACTAAACTTCACCCATTAAGATCTCACTCAGGTGCGGCACAAGGTGGCATAAATGCTGCTCTTAGTAACAATGATTCTACAGAACTTCATGAGTTTGATACGGTAAAAGGATCTGATTATTTAGCAGATCAGGACTGTGTTGAACTTATGTGTAGTAAAGCACCTGAGACTATCAGATGGGCAGAAAGAATGGGAGCTGTTTTTTCACGAGATGTCGAAGGTGACATTGCCGTCAGACCATTTGGTGGACAGTCTCAACCTAGAGCATGTTATGCAAAAGATAGAACTGGTCTTACGCTTCTCCAAACTATTTATGAACAAGCTGACCGTGCAGGCATCGAAGTATTTGATGAGTGGTATGCGGGTGATCTACTTTATGAAGATGGAAAAGTATCCGGTGTAGTTGCTTATAACATCAAAAACTCTGAAGTAGCTATCTTCAATGCAAAAGTAACGATGTTTGCTACAGGTGGGAATGGAAGACTCTTTAGATTTAACTCAAATGCACATGCAAACACAGGTGATTCACTTTCTATTGTAGCACGTCATGGTCTTCCATTGGAAGACATGGAGTTTGTTCAATTTCACCCAAGTGGGCTTGGTGGTTCAGGTGTACTTATCTCAGAAGCGGCACGTGGTGAAGGTGGTCGTCTCTTTAACTCTGAGGGTGAAAGATTTATGACTAAGTATGCACCAAACGCGATGGAGCTTGCTTCACGTGATGTTGTATCTCGTGCTATTATGGAAGAAGTACGTCAAGGTAAAGGTGTAGGTAAAGATGGTCAGTCTGTGAACATTGACCTTACACATCTAGACCCTGAGATCATCTTAACACGTCTTCCAGAGCTTCGTGAACTTGCGATTGCATTCCAGGGGCAGGATATGCTGAAAGAGCCTATCCACATTTCTGCTACAGCACACTACTCTATGGGTGGGATTCCAACGAATATCAACTGTCAAGTACGTAAGTCTCCTACTGAACTTGTAGAAGGTTTTTACGCTGCTGGTGAGTGTGCTTGTGTTTCTGTACATGGGGCTAACCGTCTTGGCGCGAACTCAGTACTGGAAGCCATGCTTTTTGGTCGTCATGCAGGTGAAAACATGATAAAAGCACTTGATGAGGGTGCAACATTACGTAAAGCATCGGTGAGTGATGCAGATACATTTATAAACGAAATGAATAAGATAAAAACTTCTGGTGGGAATGAGACAGTACCGCGTATTAGAACTGAACTGCAAAATGGTATGACTGCGGATGCGGGTGTATTTAGGTCAAAAGAAACATTAGAGAGACAGCTAAAACTTATAGATGAACTCTTGGAAAGATTTAATCATATCCGTATTGACGACAAGTCAAATATTTTCAACACCGACTTACAAGAAGCCATAGAGCTTGGACATATGTTGGAGTCTGCGAAGTTTGTAGTTGTTGGCGCTTTAATGCGTGAAGAGAGCCGTGGGGGTCACTTCCGTGAAGATTTCCCGACAAGAGATGATGGAAAGTTCTTGAAACACACATACGCATATATGGATAAAGAATTTAATATCCGTACAGAATGGGGTGAAGTAGTGCTTGGTAAATTTGAGCCTAAAGAAAGAACATATTAAGGAGGTCATGATGAGTATAACTGAAACTAGCGCAACTAGAAAAGTAACGATAAAAGCATTTAGATTTAATGCGGAAACTGATTACCTTCCATACACAAAACAGTATGAAATGGAAGTAGGAAAAGATGAACTGATCCTTGACCTTATGAATAGGATCAAATGGGAACATGATGGTTCATTCTCTTATAGACGTTCTTGTCGTCATGGTATCTGTGGTGCATGTGCGATCAAAGTAAATGGAAAAGCTGTACTGGCATGTAAACAAAATGCCATAGAACTACTAGACCTTTTCGATAACGATATTACACTTGAACCAAGCTCTAAGAAACGTGCCATCAAAGATATGATCATCGATAAATCTGACTTCTGGGAAAAACATGCTGCTGTAAAACCATATGTGGTTGCAGATGTAGACCCTCGTCCGGCACATGAAACAAAACAGAGTATTGCAGAGTTTAACAACTTTTTGGATTCTGACCTTTGTATACAGTGTGGTGCCTGTCACTACTCTTGTCCTGCGTTGGAAGTCAATGATGCTTTCCTTGGACCTGCAGCACTTAACACGGCCTATAGATTTACTGTAGACACAAGAGATGAAGCAGGAGATGAACGTCTTGCTATCACTGCTGAAGGTGGCTCAGGTGTTTGGGACTGTGTTAAATGTTTTGAGTGTGCTGAAGCATGTCCTAAAGAGATCAATCCTATTGAAAAAATCGGAAAACTTCACAACTTACAATTTGTACGCGGTGTAGCTGAAAGTAATGTTGCAACACGTCACGCGGAAGGTTTCTTAAGAGGTATGAAGAAAACTGGTTACCTTGATGAAGCAGATATTGTTACGTATTCTGAGGGCTATTTAGGTACGTTAAAGCATGTTGGTACAGCGATGAAGATGATGAAAACAGGTAAAATTCACTGGCATTCAGGTATCCCTTTTATCAATAGTATTCCGAAGATAAAAAATTTAGATGAAGTTCAAAAACTTATTGAAATTTCACAAACAAATAAACTGTAAGGAGAACAGATGAGCCAATTACATTATGCATTATTTACAGGATGTACTGCAAAGCAGTCTACACCTGAGTTACTTTCATCTACACTTGCAGTAGCTGATAAATTAGGTATTAAAATTACTATACTTGAAGAAGCGAGTTGTTGTGGTGCAAGTCACCTACAAGACTTTGACGAGTTTTTAGCACACGTACTGAATGCTAGAAATATATGTTACGCAGAAAAACTGGGCCTTACGATGATCACTATCTGTAATACTTGCCAGCTTAACTCTGCTATGACAAAACATGCGCTTGACACAGATCCGGAACTAAAAGCAAGAGTCAACGAAAAACTTGCAGAAGTAGGACTTGAGTATAAAGGTACATCAGAGATCAAACACTTCCTCTATGCTATCATAGACGAGTATGGGTTAGAGAATGTTAAAGAGAAAGTTACAACACCACTTAGCCACTTAAATATCGCACCATTCTATGGTTGTCATAACATCAGACCATCTGAATTACATGAAGATGCTAACGGTCATGAAAACCCATACAAACCTACTTCATTAGATAACCTTATTTCTGCTCTTGAGGGTAACCCTGTAAATTATGAGAGTAAAAACAAATGTTGTGGTTTCCACGTAGAGCTTCAAGCCAATCATACCTCTGAAGTACTGGCAGGAAATGCTCTATTGGATGCGGTGGATAACAATGCAGACCTTATGGTAACTCCATGTCCACTCTGTCACCTTAAAATGGATACTTACCAGGACAGTATCGGTAAAGTCATGGGTCGTGATGTTGAACTCCCAGTTTTACATATGCCACAAATGGTTGCGCTAGCTCTTGGATGTACAGAAAAAGAAATAGGTCTAAATTTCCACGTTCAAAAAGCAAAACATCTTTATACTGCATAATACTCTACTACATATATCGTTCCAAACATGATTTCTGGAACGATATACACACTTTTCTAACTCATATAATTTTTAAAATTACGCTTATCAAGTTATACAAAACATGTTATAATTAATGTGTTTAGGGTAAAGATGAATCTATCTGAATATAGAAGAATATATCTTTATTTTTAACACAAATTTAACACTTAAGTTATAATATAAACATATTAAATGAATAGGATGGAATTATGAAGAAAATGGTATTGCTGCTAGCAGCGTTAGTGATGTTAAGTTCGAATGGTTTTTCTGAGGAAATAAAGCATGAAATGAAAGCGCATACAGGTAAAAAAATGCCTATACGTTTTCAAGCAGTCTCTCCAGATAAGGCTGTGATCCTTCAGGAAGGTGTAAATAAAATGTACTGTCCTAAATGCGGAATGACACTTCCAATGTTCTATAAGACGAATCATGCAGCACATGTACATGGTAAGACAGAGCAGTACTGCTCTATCCACTGTTTGGCTGAAACTATGGCAGATGGTGCAGAAGTCACTGGTGTTAAAGTAGTTGATAATACAACTTTAGAATTTATAGATGTCATAAGATCATGGTATGTTATGGGTAGTGATAAACCTGGTACTATGAGTAAGACAAGTAAATATGCTTTTGCTAAAAAATCCGATGCTGCAAAATTTGCAAAAGAAAATGGTGGAAAAGTGATGACATATTATGCTGTTTTAGATGCTGTAAAAAGTACATTTGTACAAGAGAGAGCTATGATAGAGAAAAAACAGGCAATGATGGCTAAAAAAGGTGAAATGATGTATACAAATATGTGTACACCCGTGGATGCCAACTTTACCAGTGTTGCTGATGCAAAATCACATTTAACAACAGAGAAACCTTGTGGTGACCTCAATGGTATGCAGCTTCAAGCCATTGGTCTTTACTTAAAGTCACGTTAGTATGTTACGGTTTTTTCTGCCTCTCTTTTTACTCTTAGGTTTACTTTCTGCGGAAGGGGTCTCCCCTTCCAAGTATGCCAAGCTTGTCCAAAAAGGTGAAAAGGTAGCGTTAAAACTGTGTGATGAAGAGAAACTCTCACAAATTAACAGTAAAAAACTCCAGGATATCTTACGAGAGATAGAAAACATACAACCATGTATGACACTCAATAAGCGAAATAAAGAAGCCTTAGTCTATTTTATCCTGGCAGGTCAGTCAGAAAGTTTGACAAATGTTAAAGAACAAATGCCAGTACCTAAAGAGGTCAAATGTCCTGTATGTGGTATGTTTGTGGCGAAATACCCTAAATGGGCTGCACGTATAGACATAGAGGGTAAACACTATTTTGACGGTGTGAAAGATATGATGAAGTTTTATATCTTCGATGTAGACTTCCCCTATGATAGAAATAAGATAAGCAGCATTGAGGTTACTGACTTTTATACACTAAAAGCTATAGACGCGTATAAAGCCTTTTATGTTGTTGGTTCAGATGTCTATGGTCCTATGGGTAATGAACTTATCCCTTTCCTTACCCATGAAGCGGCACAAAACTTTATGACTGACCACAGAGGTGAAAAGATCATCCGTTTTGATGATATTACTCCCAAGCTTGTTATGGGGCTTGATGGGCTAGAATATACCGAATAATGAATAGGAAATACGCTTGATAAAACCTTTTGCAGCTTTTGCCCTTTTATTGGTTATCATGCTATTTTCTATGGGTTTACATTATATACTTTTCCCATATACCAAAAGTACACAAACTATGTATCATATGACGGCACTTACACATATGGCACCTCTCTCTTTGAGTGTAGGATATGATGAATCAGCCTATAATAGTACCTATCCCGATATGTCAGCATTAGGCAGAATGGATTTTATCTATGAACGCTAATGCTTTTTGGCACTTTCTTACCCTTCAGATTTTTAAAGAACGCAGCAAACACTTGAGTGTGATAGTTATATCCATATTGATACTTTTTTTACTTTCATCAGTACTCTTTCTTTCTTCTTCTATACGTTATTCTTTAGAAGAGTCTTTAAAGGCACAACCTGATTTTGTAGTCACTCGCGTTCAAGGAGGGAAATCTATTCCTACGCCTATAGTATGGGAAGATGAACTTCTTGATATCTATGGTGTCAGTAAGTTAACCCCTAGAGTCTATGGACGATACTTCTTTGAAGCAAAAGAGAAATCCTTCCTTGTGGTAGGTGTCGATTTTATCGAAGAGCAAAGTCATAAAACACTTCAAAAACTCATTGATAAAACAGATATAAAATCTTTCTTTAATGGTAATCAAATGTTAGTAGGTGAAGGTGTTAAGCGTTATCTTGCTGCACGTTTTTACAAGGATGGCTATAATTTCCTAACACCTAAGGGTACATTTGAAAAAGTAAATATTTTTAAGACCCTCCCCTCACAAGCCAATCTCATAAACAATGACATGATGGTCATGCCTATAGATCTGGCACGTAAGATACTGGGATATAGTGAAGATGAAGTCACTGACATTACGTTCTCTGTGCCTAATCCGGATGAATGGAACATGATGACAGACAAAGTCTCAGCTTTATATTATGACCTTCATGTAGTAAACAAAAATGATGTACAAAAATCCTATGAGAATCTTTATAACTATAAAGGTGGTCTATTCCTCATACTCTATTTAGTGCTGCTTGGTACTTTCGCTTTAATACTCTATCAGCGTTACAGTATGGTCTATTCTTCAGAACGACGGCATATAGGATTACTCCGTGCGTTGGGTTGGAGTATTAACGATGTATTGAAATTTAAATTTACTGAAACACTGGTCATAGTCTTTATCTCCTATATCTTAGGCGTATTTATTGCCTATGTGTATGTTTTTGTTTTAGGTGCACCTTTGCTTAGAGAAATTTTTTTAGGGTCTCAAAATTTAAAAAATACTCTAAACTTTGTACCTGTACTTGACTTTTCAGTATTGACTTCCATCTTTCTTATCTATGCACTCCCCTTTATTGCAGCGGTATTGATACCGGTATGGAGAGTTTCAGTGACTGACCCCAAAGAGGCCATGCTATGAGTACTAAGACGATGATAAAAATAGAAAACCTTTACAGGACATTCCATCATGGTGGAAATGAAGTACCTGTGCTCAAAGACATCAATCTAAATATTGCTCATGGTGAATGTGTTGTGCTCAAAGGTGTAAGTGGCAGCGGTAAAACGACCCTCCTCTCTCTTATCGCAGGACTTGACAAACCCAGTGCAGGTAAAGTCCTCATAGAGGATGAACCTATCAGTAAATTACCAGACCTCTTTGCCTCTGAACTTCGTGCCAAAAAGATAGGTATGATCTTTCAGCATTTTAACCTTTTTGAACATCTCTCTGTCAGTGAAAACGTGACTATCCCTCTCATTCCTTCTGGATTAAAAATGAATGAGATTCATGAAAAAGTGGATGAGGCACTTAAAGTGGCTAATATCATTCATAAAAAAGAAGTACTCGCAAGTAGACTCTCTGGTGGTGAGAAACAGCGTACCGCCATCGCTAGAGCATTAGTGGCAGACCCGTGTATCATTCTTTGTGATGAGCCTACTGCTAACCTAGACAGAAACAACTCACTTTTGTTCATCAATATACTTGGAGAGTTGCATCGTATGGGCAAGACCATTGTCATTGCGACACATGATCCTTTGTTTGACAGTTTATCATTTGAAAGTACAGTTGTCCCTATGGTCGATGGAAAGATCGTATAAAGTATCCCTATGAATGAAGCACTCCTTTCAAATCAAGTTATCGTCTTTCTGCTAAGTGAAGCCACACTTTTTACGCTATTGTTTGTGGCATTTATGGTCTCTTTAAAAGTGCTGGTTAAATGGGATTTTGAGAGTTTCACACCATTTCAATTCGCACTAGAGAGACAAGCTTATTTAGTAAGTACCATTATCCTTTTTGTCTTTCTGATGAAGTTTATTCTTGTGGTCTATTTTATCTTTAGTATTGATGCATTGTCTCTTTTATTACCAGGTGCCATG
>NZ_JBFFOH010000002.1:0-63377 GCF_041562805.1 Sulfurovum sp.
ACGTAAACGCCAAGTACTCAATGGAACTTCATTTTCCACTTTACAAGCAATCTCACAACCTTTACAACCCATACATAGGTTAAGGTCAACTAAGAAACCTAATTTCATGCTTCCTCCTTAAATTTAGCTAATCTTATAATAATTATAAGTATCCATTAATCTTAACAGACCAAGGATAACGCATGGATTAATATTATAGAAGTTTGGTTTAAAAAATGGTTATTTGGGTAAAGAAAGACTAAGTTTTTATTTGGATGTTTCAAAAGGAAATCAATGCATCAAAATAGTTGAAGACTGTCATCAATTAAATACGAAAAGAAAATGTAGAACCCTTCTCTTCTTCACTCTCTATCTCTAATTCTGTACGGTGTAAGGCAAGGATACTCTTAACAATGGAGAGCCCTAAACCCATAGAATTATCCCAACTGTGTGTACCTGAACGATAAAACTTTTTGGTGACTTTTGAAATATCAGAGGAAGAGATACCTGCACCTTTATCTATCACAGATATTTGACCCTCATCTATCTTGACCAAGACTTCATCTTTAGAATATTTAAGTGCATTTTCCATCAGGTTTTTAAGTACAACTTCCAAAAGTGTGCGGTCTGCATCTACCAAACAGGTACTTCCCTCTAGCTCAATTTCTCTTTGCGGGTATTTTTCTTCCAATGATGTTTTAACTTCCTGTATTAAAACATACAGATCAAAATTGCTTGGATGCAATGTTGCTTCACCACTCTCAAATTTATTCCATAAAACAAGTCTACTGAGAAGTGCTTCTATTTTTATTCCGTTATTATAGATCTTACCGAGAAATTTTTCTTGTAATGCCTGAGGAATCTCTTTGTCCTCTTCCAATGTTTGCGCATATCCCATAATGGAGGCTATAGGGTTACGAAACTCATGAGCGATCGCGGAGATCATATCCCCACGCTGACGATTTTTAAGTTTTAGCTTTGCATTATAACGCTGTTTGATCTCTTCACGTTTTTTGGAACTGTTAAGCGCTTTAATAAGATTCTGATTGATATCTTCAAACTCTTGGGTAAAAAAATGCGCTTTATAGTCTATCTTCTCTGCTTTATCCATGTTATCCAGGTATTTATTGATAATGAGCAACTCATTTTGCATACTTTTTGCACCACGATATATGGCAAATATAAATATGGAAAATCCCAATAGTAAAAGAGTTATAGCAATGAGCGCAATATCATTTTGAGGGATAAACATCAACAACAGAATACTGAAAACCACACCCGTAGCAACAGCAAGTGTCACCAGTCTCGCCATGATAAATTCTGTAAAAATCGGTCGTCTAAACATAATAATAAAAATTCCTAATTTTCTTCATCAATATCGTTCAGATAACCTAAGAAATCTTCTGTAACAAAATAACCAACCACAGATTCAAACAACTCTTGATCGGGATGCATGAAATAAAAGCTTGGGACAGCACCGGAGAAATCTTTAATACGCTTAGCAGTTTTTTTATCTGACCTTTCCACTTTCAGTAAAATATACGATTGCAATTTATCTATTACACGTGGATCTGACAATGCACCTTTTTTCATTTTTATACACCATGTACAAGATGGATCTTCTACCATGACCATCACATTTTTATGCTCTTTTTTTGCACGGTCCAAGGCATGATCCATATCTGTTTCCCAGATCAGTTTATCAAATGCACTTAAAGCTACTTCTTTTTTTTGTGTTTTTTGGGTGAGTGTATTTATATTGGACGATTTTGATTTTTCATCAGCATACCCTCCTACAAGGAAGAGACAAAAAAATAGAATACCCAATATTATTTTTCTCACGTTTAACACTTATTTTTTCTCGACACCATCAAGAGCAGCAGTAAACTTTCTTACGTTATGATATCCCAAAATCGTTTCTGTAACTGTTTTGTTTTCATTCATGAAGAAAACCGTAGGTACACCTTCTATCGGTGGTAATACTGACGTAGCAGATGGGTCCTCTCTCATCACTTTGACTACAACAAATTTTTCAAGTCTTTTCTCTACATCTTCATCTGACAATGTACGGTGTTTAAATTTTTTACACCATCTGCAGTTTTCACCTTCTACAAGGATCATTATATTTTTATGCTCTTTTTTTGCCAAGGCAAATGCTGTATCCAAATCTTTAACCCACTCTATGGAAAAAAGCGTACTTGAAAAAATCAAAAGTCCCAAGATTATATTCTTCATATTGTTCCTTTATTTAATTGAAATGTTTGACAGTATCTTTAAACACAGTGTAAAGATCTTCAACTTCTTTGATGGATGTTCTTTCATTTGGTGCATGGATCGTATCATTGATCACGCCAAACTCTACAACATCTATACCAAAAGCACCCATGAATCTAGCATCACTCGTACCACCGGCAGTAGAAAGTTTTGTCTCAATGCCAGTGACATTTTTAATACTTTCAGAAAGTTTTTTTACGATCTTAGAATCTCTTGTGGTAACAAATGGATATGAACCTTGCGTCAACTCTAAACTATAGTCCAACCCGTCAAAACATTTAGCAATGTGAAGTTTAACCTCTTCTTGTGTAGTATTAGTGGAATTACGCACATTAAACATCATTTTCAATGCACCGGGTGTTACATTTGTAACCTCCATGCCTGCACGAATATCAGTAATTACCATTTTACTTGGGGCAAAATCATCATCACCGTTATCCAGATCAATACCGGCAATTTTGTCTAAGACAGAAGCAATCTGGTGTACCGGATTGATTGCTTTTTCCGGATAGGCAGCATGTCCCTGTTTTCCGTTTAACGTTAAATATCCGTTAATGGATCCTCGTCTTCCTATCTTAATGGCATCACCAAATGTAGTCTCACACGTTGGTTCTGCAACGATGCAGTAATCCGGTAAAAAGTCTATCGCTTTGAGATGTTCAAGCATTACAACAGTACCATATTTGGCATCTCCTTCTTCATCAGAAGTAAGGAGTATGGAGAGTGTACCCTCAAAATGTTCAACATCTTTACAGGTCTGTACAAAAGCAGCCAGACCGCTTTTCATATCTTGTGTGCCACGTGCATAGATCTTACCCTCTTTTATGACCGGTACAAAAGGATTTGTATCCCAACCATCACCTGCAGGAACTACATCTACATGCCCTGCAAAACAAAGATGCGGTCCATCAGCAAACTTTTTACTTAACATCAGGTTTTTAACACCCTCTTTATTTACATAGATTGCTTCATAGCCATCAAGATACTCTTCTATGAACTTTAAAGAACCTGCATCATCAGGTGTCAAAGATTCAAAACTCAACAGTTTGAGCAATACGTCAACTACATTCATTCAGACTCCATATTATATTCTCATGTAAGATGAACAAAGTCCATCCTACATTCAGTCACTTTTGCCCAACAGGCTTATACAGGAAATCACTAAATGATTTCTCGTAAAAGCTTCGCCTTTGGCGAGAAGCAATCATTTTGCTTTCTTTTGTATAAATTTTTCTATCATCGAGAGATACTCATCTAGATTTTCAAAACGGTGATTCCCACCATACTCAACGATAATTTTCTGTTTATTATAGAGAGATTGTGCTTTAGTATAATCTAATACTTCATCCTCGCTTTGTAAAAGGAGTAGATATTCACCCTTACTGGGAGCAGTTCGTAACATTTTTAGTTGTTCCAAATAAACAGATTTAAATTCAAATACCTCTTCATCACAAAAACGTTTTTGCCACCCTGTATATGCAGCTAACGTCTCCCATGGTTGGGTTGATGGGTTAAGAAGTACTGCTTTCATGCAGTACTTCTCAGCTAGAACTGTCGCATAATATCCGCCTAATGACGAACCTATGAGGATATCGATCTTTGAAGATCTTAAAATCTCTTCTATTATATTTAGAGCATCTATAGGGGAAGGAGGCAGGTCCGGTGCGATCACACTGTCTGCACCAAAATAAGCTTTGAGAAGTGTTGATTTATTCCCTTCTCCACAAGAAGCAAAACCATGAAGATAAAGGATCTTTGACATACTATTTTTCTATATCGCCACGATACGTAACAATACCGCCAAAGTGGTTAAGGACACGGTTATGCCCATTTTGTCTAAATATATTTTGTACCTGTCCGCTTCTGCTGCCTGTACGACAAGTCAATACAACTGCTTTATCTTTCGTTTCATTAAGAAATTTTTGTGCCCATTGCTGAAAAGAAGAAGTAGGTTTAAGCATATCAACACCTTTAATGTGTCCCATGTCATACTCCATATCTTCCCTTACATCAACCAACAGGAAGTCTATTTGTCCTTCCTCTCTAGCTTCCAATAAAATTTGGAGTTCTTCTGAGTTGACATCATTTTGTTCAAGTAAAGTTTGCATGTTATTGTCTCCTGACATTAAAATAATCGCGTATTATAGTCAATCATTATTATAACCTGCTGTTAATTTAAAAATATCTTCTGCTTAACTATGTTCTGCTCTGTACTCAGGTGTACAAAAAATCTGACAATGACACACACCATTTTCAGGGATCTCTTTTTCCATCGCAGGTTTACATGGACAGATTCTATCATCTGTACTTTTGAATTTACCTGGTTTTGACTCATCTGGTTCAACCATAAAGCAAGGACAAAACCTTTTACCAAAAAGTAATTTATGACGTGCAAGTCCCATGATCACACCTTCATTCACATCTTCATTACTGTTATAGACCCATCCTCTACTTTCACATACTTTATCCGCGAACTTTTGTGTTTTTTTCAATTCAGTTTTAAACTCTTCCGAATTCATATCTAATTGCTGCATACTTTTATCCTTGATATGTCATTTTATAGTTCTAGTTATATCTTAAACTAAATTAATATATAATAAGAGAAATCATAAATTGAACTATGTAAGGCACAGTATGCAAATAGATAACACCGTTTTAGCTAAACTTGAAAAACTCTCACATCTAAAAATCGATGAGTCTAAAAAAGAAGAGGTCATAGAACAACTTTCAGGTATCCTAAATTACGTAGATAATCTTAATGAACTTGATACCGACTCACTGGATCCTTCATTTTCAACACTTGATGGTGGTACGCCTTTAAGAGAAGATACGCCTAGAGAAGCAAATAATATTGCAAAAGATATCTTGTCTCATGCGCCACAAGCTAAAGATGATTTCTTTATCGTACCCGCCATTATTGAATAGGACGGAAAATGAGCAAAGCCCATTTTACTACGCTAACGCTGAGTTTCCTTCAGCAGGATGCTCAAGTGACTAGTCACTTTTTAGGTTCTAGTTCATGTTAAAAATTTATGGTATTAAAAACTGTGACAGTGTCAGAAAAGCAATAAAATATCTTAAATCTCATGAGATAGCTTATGAATTTATAGATTTTCGTGAAACCCCAGTAGATCAAAACACTATAGCTTCATGGTTAAAACATACCGATATTAAAACCCTCTTCAATACCAGAGGCACAACCTACCGAACATTAAAACTCAAAGAACTTTCTCTTTCTGACGAAGATAAACAACTTTGGCTTGCAAAAGAGAACATGCTTATTAAACGACCTGTTATTGAGCTTGATAACAAGCTAATAGTTGGGTATAATGAGTCTCAATATCTAGAAACTATACATTAAACAAAGGATAATCATGGCTGCTTTTGATATCAAAAAACTGCTTCAAAGTGTTGTAACACATGGTGCATCAGACCTCCACCTCGTAAGTCGTACCGAACCACAAATAAGACTTGACGGTGTACTTAAACCCGTAAATCTTCCTCAACTTACAGGAGATGATATCGAAGAGATGTGTTACTCACTCATTACAGAAAAGCAAAAACAACAATTTGAAGAGTATGATGAACTTGACTTCGCACTTTTACTTCCTGGTATAGGACGATTCAGAGCGAACTATTATCGTACATTAGGTGATACTGCTGCAGCCTTCAGGATCATTCCAATCGATGTACCTTCACTTGATGATCTTGGTGCTCCTGAAGTTTACAAAAGTCTTATAAAGAGAGAAAAAGGACTTATTTTGGTAACTGGGCCAACGGGTTCTGGTAAATCAACAACACTTGCTGCGATGCTAAATGAGATAAACCTTCACGAACAAAAGCACGTCATCACTGTTGAAGATCCTGTGGAATTTATCCACCAAAACAAAAAATGTGTATTCTCACATAGAGGTGTCGGTGAAGATACGGCTTCTTTTGCAAAAGCACTCAAATATGCGATGCGTCAGGATCCCGATATCATACTCATCGGGGAAATGAGGGATAAAGAAACCATTGAAGCTGGTCTTACAGCGGCTGAAACAGGTCACCTTGTATTTGGTACGCTGCATACCTCTTCTGCCCCTGGAACTATCAACCGTATTATTGATGTATTTACAGGAGATGAACAACCACAGATCAGAGCGATGATCGCTTCTTCTTTGGTTGCGGTTATTGCACAGGCACTTCTTCCTAAGTTAGGTGGTGGTCGTGTTGCTGCTTCAGAGATCCTGGTAACCAATCACGCGATCTCAAACCTTATCCGTGAAGATAAAGTACACCAAATATACTCACAAATGCAACTGGGTCAAGGTGACACCGGTATGCAAACGCAAACACAGGCACTGCTTAAATTCCTCAAGGATGGGAAGATAAGTCGTGCCATTGCTTTACAATATGCAAATAGACCAGACGAAGTTTCAAAGCAAACAATGATGTAAGTAAAAATATCTCTAAAAGCATTTTTAGAGATATATAGATACAATACGAAGAATTTTAGTAAAAAACAGGGGATAATGATATGGATTTTTCAATGGAAAATTTTTCAATGATGGACTTTAACTACTTTGATGTCACGATTGCAGCAATCATACTGATACTTGGGATCAAAGGTTTTATGCAGGGCGTCATAAAAGAGGTATTTGGTCTTCTAGGTCTTGTAGGTGGTGTCTACTTTGCCTCTAGACTTTCTGATAAAGCTGCAACATTTATTGATACAAACTTTTTACACTTGGAAAATGCATCTTTACTTAAACTGATCGGATTTCTTGCCATCTTGATCGTTATTTGGTTGAGTGCTACTATACTTGGTTCCATATTTTCCAAACTTACAAGTGAAAGTGGTCTAGGTTTTCTCAATCGCCTTTTTGGTTTCATCGCTGGAGGAGGAAAATATTTCCTTATTTTTGCACTGATCGTAACGGCACTCTCTAATGTAACACTGGTTAAAGACAACTTGGAAAAATATGTAAATGATTCTGTACTCTATCCATACCTTACAGAAGCAGGTTCATATCTTATCAATCTTGATACATCTGCTATGGGTTTAACTGTCTCTGACACAACAAAGATCGTAGCTCCTGCAGATATGAATACTTCAGTTGAAACAAATATTTCAGTTGAAACAAATGCTTCTATAACTGAGCCCGACAACACTACAAAAAACTAAGGTTCAATATGATTGCATATCCTCTACTTTTAGAAGAGTTCCAAACACTTCTAAAAGAAAACTCACTGAAGTTCACAAAACAACGTGAACTTGTATTAAAGTTCCTTTATGAGAATGATGGGCACTTTACACCTGAGGATATTTATACTTTACTTAAAGAAAAATACCCTGACGTTAATATCGGTATTGCTACTGTATACCGTACGCTTACACTACTTGAAACGTCACATATCGCCAGTTCTATCTCCTTTGGTGTACAAGGGAAGAAATATGAACTTGGACTCAAAAAACACCATGATCATCTTATTTGTACAAAGTGTGGTGATATTATAGAATTTTTCGATGAGTCCATCGAAAATAAACAAGAAGAGATAGCCAAAAAATTCAACTTTCACATGACAGACCACACGATGAAGATCATAGGTCTTTGTGAGAAGTGTCAATAATAAAACTGAACACGTTCATAAAACACAACGTTACAAATAGTCCATAGAGTTTCTCTATAGACATTCAATAATAGACTAAAAACAGGAGACAGCTTGATATTTGAAAATCAATATATTCAAGAACGAATCAAAAAAACAGAGAAGCTAAGAGAAGAAGGTATCAATCCTTACCCTAACCAAATACAAAAGGGAACCCCTTCTACACAGTTTTTAGAAGAGTGTGCTTATATCAAAGAGCAAGAGAGTGATGAAAAAAAAGATGAGACCAAAACATACTCACTCACAGGTAGACTCAAGTTTATTCGTATTATGGGAAAAGCTGCTTTTGCCAAAATGGAAGATACAGAAGGTTTGGTTCAGATCTATTATAATAGAGATGAACTCCCGGAAGGTTTTTATAATAATATAGCAAAGAAACTCTTTGAGGTTGGAGATATCATCGAAGCAACAGGATATCCATTTGTTACGCAGACAGGGGAACTCACCCTTCACTGTAAAGATATGAAGATCGTTTCCAAAGCTATCTCTCCACTGCCTGAAAAGTTCCATGGACTACAAGATCATGAGACTAGATATAGACAACGTTACCTTGACATGATCATGAATCCGGATGTCAAAAAGAATTTTGTCATGAGATCCAAGATCGTTTCTATGGTAAGAAGATTTTTTGAAGAGAAATCATTTCTAGAAGTTGAAACACCTATGATGCACCCTATTCCTGGTGGTGCAAATGCAAAGCCATTTATCACGCATCATAATGCTTTGGATGTGGAGCGTTATCTGCGTATTGCACCTGAACTTTACCTCAAACGTCTTATCGTTGGTGGTATGGAAGCTGTCTTTGAGATAAACAGAAACTTTAGAAATGAAGGAATGGACCATACGCATAACCCTGAATTTACTATGATAGAGTTTTACTGGGCATACAAAACATATATCGAACTCATGGAGATCACTGAAGAGTTATTTGATTACCTCTTTGATAACCTTGGTCTAGAAAGAAAATTGCCATATGGTGAAGTAGAAATAGACTTTGCAACACCATTTGCGAAAATACCATATATTGAGTCACTCACAAGCATAGGTGGTGTACCCGCAGATGTTTCTACAGATAAAGAAAAAGCATTGGCTTATCTTAAAGAACACAATGTCAAAGTAGCCCCTAACCTTACATTAGGTTACCTGCAGGCTGAACTCTTTGATGAGTTTGTTGAAGGGAAGCTCATTAATCCTACTTTTATCACAGACTTCCCTGTAGATATTTCACCACTTGCAAGAAGATCTGATGACAATCCAGATATTGCAGAACGTTTTGAGCTTTTTATGGCTGGCAAAGAGATAGCCAACGGTTTCTCTGAACTCAATGACCCTATCGATCAATATGAGAGATTTAAGGGACAAGTTGATGCTAAGGAAGCTACTGGAGATGATGAAGCAATGCATATGGATACTGACTATGTTAAAGCGCTTAGCTACGGTATGACGCCAACAGCCGGTGAGGGTATCGGTATAGATAGACTTGTCATGATGCTTACCAACCAACACAGTATCCGTGATGTACTTTTATTCCCTGCTATGAAACCAGAAGCCCCAAGAGAAGAACTGGCACCCATCTGTGAAGTTGAGAATAAATGTAAAAAGTGTGGTAACGAAAATATAGATGAACTTAAACCTGCTAAAAAAGGTAAAGGTATGTTCTGTATAGATGTACCCGCATGTAAAAAAAGAATGCAAGAGAAAAGTTAAACCCTCTTGTTTCTCTTCTAAATAGAGATGATCTTCTGATGGATCAGGAGATTATCTCTACTGTTTTTTGAACTAGCACTTCCACTAACATACAACAACAATCTATTTTATTTAAAACCAAAACATCTGTACAAGATTCAACGTAAACATTGTAATGAATCCTACTTTATAAACCATCATTTCATTACGTTCTATAAACGAAATACTTTTATCAAAATAAGGTTTTACCTTCACAGGATTACTCACTTCATACTGCATTTCTGAGTAGTTTTTGTAACGTTTATCTGTATTCGGATCCAGTGACCTTAAGATCACACTCTCTAACCATTCAGGTATTTTTGGGTTGAGCTTACTTGGTGACTTGATACGTTTATCAAAAGAAGGGTTTTGAAAAGGTTCTATTTCTCCAAATGGAAACTTTTGTGTGAGTGCTTCATAAAGTGTAACCCCTATGGCATAGATCTCAGTCTGTTCATTTACAGGCGCTTGAGCAAAACGTTCCGGTGCAAGATATGATGGTGTACCAGCCCGTGTGACATTGGAGTAGGCTTCTGTAATACTTCCAAAATCCACCATTTTAAATACCAACTTACCTTTACGATCTGTCAATATGATATTTTCAGGCTTGATATCACCATGCACTAAATCATGTTTCATCAGGAAATGTGACATCTTGAGCAAAAAAACAGCCAATTCAACACTAAGGTCTACTGAGAGTGGTTTTTTTGCACTGTACTCTTTGAGTGTTGTCCCTTCTACAAAACTCATGATGTAGTAACGGTGTGTACGGTTTTTTGGAATAACTGCTTTGGGGAAAAATCCTGCTTTAAGTCTCTTAGCCATCCAAACTTCTTTAACAAACAGGTCAAGCATCACCTCATCATTCATCGCCTCATATGGTACGAACTTGATGACATACCTTAGTCCTCTTTTTTCACAAAGCCAGGTACGTTCATTTTGTATAAGTGATTTTATCAGGGTGTAGCCATCTATCACTTGCCCTACTTTGTAATGCTCCTGTACAATGAGATCACTTTGTTTCATTCTGAGTCTAGGGTCAACTTCTTTGATCTCTATCACTACGGCAGTAGTATCATCAGGGAGATCATCATGATGCAGTTTACTCGCTTTTTTTACCAAATATGAAGCACCCATTTTCATACCGGAACTAAGGTCTTCTTCTGTGAGTTCATTATAGAGTCCATCACTACAAAGCAATATCTGGTCACCTGGCTTGAGATTATTTTCAAAATAGTATGGGGCTACATTTTCCTCTAATCCCATGGCTGCCATCAGTACATTTTCCATACCCTCTTCATCCATAGAATGGTCATCTGAGAGTTGGGTAAGTTGTGCAGCTCCATCAATCGTTCTATGCAGATAGATACGACTATCTCCAACATTGGCACCATAGAGTCTGTCACCTTCTATGACCACTAACGTTAGTGTTGTCACAAGCTCTTCACGCTCATACTCTGCCATGGACTCAAGATAGAGTACTCTATTTATATTTTCGATAAAGTGTTTTATGGATTTCTCCATCGTCCAGCTTTTGGGTCTGTTCTTAAGAGAATTTATCAAGAAATTAGTGGTGTGTTTGGCTGCTTGTGCTCCCTGAAGCGCAGACCCTACCCCATCACAAACAACTGCAACAGTGATGTTTTCCATCACCTTCACTTCAAAAAAATCATCACCTTTGAGCTGTGTACCTTTTGCAAGTGTAAAACCTGATGTTTCAATGTTTTGTTTCGACATAAGTTGCCTTTGTAATTATTCTAAATTATATGATAAAGAGTATGACATAATTTAAAATAAATCATACACAGCATGACATCTCTGTCATACTGTAAGTGTGGAGTAAGATTATATAATACCGCCTGCTTTAACACCCCAAGTTGTTCTCCATCTTGTTTTTACCAATGAAATACCTGCAATCGCGATCAAAACTACAGCTGCAAATATCATGAACCCTGTAGCATATCCATCAAAAGCACCTTTTGACCAACCAAGTGTCTTAATAAGTGCTGTACCACCAAGACCACCTGCTGCACCGATGATACCGGTCATAATACCAATGTCCTTACCAAATCTTTGTGGAACAAGCTGGAAGACT
Source organism: Sulfurovum sp. (assembly GCF_041562805.1). Taxonomy (GTDB): domain Bacteria; phylum Campylobacterota; class Campylobacteria; order Campylobacterales; family Sulfurovaceae; genus Sulfurovum. The sequence continues at coordinate 11,726 of NZ_JBFFOH010000002.1, forward strand.
GCTCCATTGGCCATACCGAGGTTTGCCATGATAAGGAAAAGAACCACGATCGCTAACCAAAATGGTAAAGGAACTAAAGCGTTCACCATAGCCAATACTGCAACCGTACCAAAGAAAATATAAAGTGATTTTACACCACCCATTTTATCGGCTATCGCACCACCTACTGGTCTAAGTACTGCACCTGCAAAGATACACAGTGCACCAAAGTAACCAGCAACTACCTTTACATTCCCCTCATCCAATACATCAAGTCCAAAAGCACTCATGTCTACCTGATATGTGTTCATCAAATAGACTTTCATATATCCTGCAAATCCTACAAAACCACCAAAGCTCACTGCATAAAAGAGGTTAAACCACCATGTATCTTTATTTTTAAGCAGTTTTCCATAATCTGAAAGTTTTTTAGGTCTTGCTTTATAGACTGATTCAGGTGCATTTTTTGCAATAAAAGCATAAGCGATAAATACCACGATAGACATTGCAGCACCTACACCAAACACAGATTCCCAACCCCATAACTCTGCAATCTTTGGTGCAAACAGGAAGTCGATCACCACACCAATATTACCGGCTCCAGCAATACCAAGTACGATACCTTGTGACTTTGGTGGATACCATTGTCCGGCCTGCGGAAGTGCCACAGCAAAAGAAGCACCTGCAAAACCAAGTCCTAATGCAACGATAAGCAAGGCGTTATATGTGATAGACTCACCCATAAAGTAAGCAGTTAAAAGTGCTGCAATAACAACAGATTGAGCCATCAGTGCTGTCACTTTAGCTCCAAGTTTATCTACACCAAAACCAAGTAAAATTCTTAAAAATGCTCCTGCTAAAATAGGAAGTGAAAGTAAAGTAGCTTTTTCTCCTGCTGTCATAATATGACCACCAAGTGCCAATGCCTCAGAAATTTCTGTACTCAATGGGCCAAGCATTGTCCACACCATAAAACTCATATCGAAATATAAAAAAGCCATGAACAATGTCGGTGTGTGACCTTGCCCTTTTAATGCTCTAAACCCTGCCATCTTTTTCTCCTTAAGATAAATATTGAGGAAGTATACAACGATACAATACTAAATATCAGAGAGATTATGATTAAATTTTAATCAATTATAATGAGGCTGTAGATAGCCTATTATATAGTTTAAAAAGTATATACAGAAATAAGATTGATTAAAAAATATACAATTACAGAACTCACGTATGACCTTTTACAGATATAATCATTGCATTATAAAGAGGATAAACATAAAGATGAATCAAAGACAAACTTTACCTATATTATTGAAAGAACAACATATTCTTTTAATCGGTGGCGGGAACGTAGCATTGCAAAAAGCAGAAGTATTGTCGCATAATAATATCTCTTTTACTGTCATATCAAAAGAGGTACATCCTAAAATAAAAACACTCTGTAATGATATACAGATCAAAGCCTTCAAAACCAAAGACATTCAAGAGACTCTCATAGTCATAGATGCAACTGGAAATGACAAAGTCACAACAAAACTTCTAGCGTATAAAAAGAAACACCCACTTTTATTGAATGTTGTAGATCAACCTAAAGTTTGTGACTTTTACTTTATGGCTCTGACTCAGAATGCACCGCTGCAGATAGCTGTTTCCAGTTCTGGTGCCAGTCCTACTGTAGCGCAGTACTTTAGGGATAAGTGTCAGGCACTCATACCTGATGATATGGAAACTTTTATAGAAGAGTTACAGGCACAAAGAGAAAAAGGTGTCATAGCAGTAGATAAAACCCTCAAAAGAATGCGTAAAATATCATCTAAAGCTTATTTAGTCGGTTGTGGACTTGGAGATCCGGAACTGCTTACCCTCAAAGCATATAATATTATAAAACGCATTGATGTCGTACTGTATGACCATCTCATCTCCGATGAGATCATGGCCCTCGTTCCCAAAGATACAAAAAAGATCTTTGTAGGAAAAGAAAAAGGGTTCCATACAAAACCCCAGGAAGAGATCAATAAACTCATACGAAAGTACATCAAAAAAGGTTACTCCGTTGCCCGCTTGAAAAGTGGTGATCCGTTTATCTTTGGTCGTGGAGCGGAAGAATTGCTCTACCTTACACAAAAAGGTATTAGCACTGAAGTGATACCAGGTATCTCTTCTGCTATCTCAGGACCACTCATGGCAAATATCCCCATTACAGCAAGAGACTATAGCAACTCCTTCACAGTAGTCTCAGCCCACTTAAAAGGCAACTCTGTCAATCTTGATTGGGTACCGATGTTAGCACATAAAGATCATACCGTCATCGTCCTCATGGGACTTACCCGTGTGAATGAGATAGTTCATGAAGCTAACAAACTTGGTATAGACAGGCAAACCCCTTGTGCCATCGTTTCCAATGCAAGTAGAAAGAGCCAAAGTGTACTCACTACTACGCTAAAAAATCTCAAGGAGGTTTCTCTTGAGGCTTCAAGACCTGCCATACTGGTCTTTGGAGATGTTATACACTATACAAACAAATTAAAAGAGAGTCAAAAATGAGTATTTTAGAAAAAGCCTTAGAGGCTAGAAGTAAAAAAGTCAATAAAGTAGAAACAACCAAAGCAATCAAAATGCCTATGGATGTACATGCTAAATTAGAAGAGATCGCTGCAGCCGGATATGAAGGTCTAGCAAAAGAAGACAGTGCCTACTTTTTAAAATGTTTTGGACTTTTTGACAAAGGTGAAGACTTTATGCTCCGTGTTCGTGTACCTGCGGGGCAATTGAACTATGAGCAAACTTTACGCATCGGTGAAGTAGCACAAAAATATGGTAATGACTACATAGACCTTACAACACGTATGCAGCTTGAACTGCGTTTCTTACAGATAGCAGACATTGCCAAAGTCTTACAGGAACTTAAAGAAGTAGGTATCTCAACGTTTCAAACAGGAGTGGACAACCCACGTAACATCGTTGCCGACCCACTTGATGGCATCGCTTATGATAACATCATAGATACAAAACCACTCATCGATGAACTACAGGATATATTTGGAGAGAATCCTGAATGGATCTCTGCATTACCTCGTAAATTTAACACAGGTATACTCGGTTCACTTTCAAATTCTTGTAATATCTTTGGGCATGACTGTTGTTTTGTCTTAGCACAAAAAGAAGGTGCATTTGGATTCAATATATACTTAGGTGCTCGTGTAGGTGTACAGGCAAAAGATGCAAACCTATTTGTAAGTATAGAAGAAGTCCCTCTCTTTTTCAAATCACTTCTTACTGTTTTTAAAACCTACGGATACAGAGACAATCGTAACAAAAACCGTTTAGTCTTCCTTATCAATGATGTAGGCATAGATAACTTTGTAGAGGCTGTACAAAAAGAAGCAGATTGTGAATTCACTACAGCCGGCATAACGATGGTACAGTCCCAATCCATTGCTTTAGGTTCGAACAAAGTGCTTGGGCGTAATGGAAAGTTTGCGTATAAACTAACTGTGCCTTCTGGTATCTTCTCTGGTACAGATATGATAAAAGTCTCACAAGCTGCTAAAACATTTGGTTCAGGAGATGTGAGACTCACCTATGATCAAAATATTTATATTATCAACGTAGCAAAAGAGTTACTTCAAGAGTTAGAATCTACAGATCTTATCAAAGCGTATGCAAAATTCAACAACCTTTATTTTAATGATATGATAGCCTGTGCAGGAACAGCTACCTGTAGTTTTGGTGTAATTCCAAACAAGCCTGATGCCATAGAAATGGCACACTTTCTCAACTCAGAAGTACCTATAGAAAATGCAAATGTCAGGATGAACTGGTCTGCCTGCCCTAAAGGGTGTGGTGTCAACGGTATTGCCGACATAGGATTTGAAGGATGTAAAGCCAAAGATGATGAGGGCAACCGTGTAGATGGTGTACATATATATGTAGGTGGAAAGATCACCCGCGTAGCCAAAGAAGCACATATTTTACACAAAGCCCTACCCTTGACTGAAGCGAAGCACCATGCAAAATACCTGCTCAAAAGCTATGCAGATTTCAAACAAAGGGGTGAAACCTATGAAGCCTTTGATGACAGATATTTAAGTGCCAACTACTCTTTTCAAGCCCTTGGTTTTTACACAAAGATAAACTATATACTCAATGAAAAATTGGGTTTAAATGTAGACTTTGAACTTGAAAATGAACCTAAAACATTTAAAAAAGAGGAGTTTGAGCTTTTTAATTTCGGATTGAAACTTTTTAAATTGCTTACAGGTGAAAAACGTTATGAAGCTGTAGAAAATTTCCAACCGGTTCTTACCAAACCTAGAAAGATAACGAGAGATGAAGTCTCCAGACTCAATCCTAAAGTACCCGCTAAACTCTCTGAAGTCATCTATAACATGACACACCAAGAAAAAAGAGAAAGAGCACAGGTTTTTTCAGAATTACTGGTAGCTCTTAAAGAGGTATAGATGGTAGAAGCACTCAGTAAACATACCCCTCTTGAAGATTTTATAAATCATAAAACAAACACGGGTATGCAGTGTGGTAACTACAGCATAGACTTACCTGATCTTGGAGAGGGAGAACAGTACCGTTTTCACTTTGATGCAACTGCCTGTGTCGGATGTCACTGTTGTGAAGTGGCTTGTAACGAACAAAATGCAAATCCGGATGACATTAAATGGCGTAGAGTGGGAGAGATGGAAATGGGTGAATTTCCAGATACCCTGCAACTCTTTAACTCTATGAGCTGTAACCACTGTATAGAACCAGAATGCCTCATAGGGTGTCCTACAAATTCATACATTAAATTTGACAACGGTATCGTATGGCATGATGACCCTTCGTGTATAGGGTGTCAATACTGTACATGGAACTGTCCCTATGAAGTACCCACCTTTAATGCAGACAGAGGTATCGTAACAAAATGTCATATGTGTGCCGATAAACTCGAAGTAGGACAAAGTCCTGCCTGTGTTCAAGCCTGTCCAAGTAATGCCATAGAGATAGAGGTATTCAATGTCAAACAATGGTTGGAAGAAGACATGGCTTCTCAAGGTGTAGCACCTCACTTACCAGACATCGAGATCACCAAGCCAACCACACGATACACGTTACCAGAACTACAAGAAGGAGAGGAACTACGTGTAGCAGATGAGCATTTACTCAAGCCTGCACATCCTGAACTCCCACTTGTCTTTATGACGGTACTGACCCAGGTTTCTTTAGGTGCCTTTTTAGCACTCTTTTTAGGACAGTTACTCTATAGTTTAGGATTTAATCTTCCTGAACCTACATTAGTTATGGCTATACTTGCATTTTTACCTGCAGCGATTGGATTGCCCCTTTCAGCACTTCACCTTGGACGTCCTATTAAAGCCATGACTGCGATGAAAAACTGGAGAACTTCTTGGCTTTCCCGTGAAGCCATTGCTTTGGGTGCATTTACAGGTTTGGCTACATTGGTTGCTGGACTATACTACCTAGATATCAAAGGCTTTACTTTACTTCTTCTAGAAGCTATCACTCTGACTGTAGGTATCTATGGTATCTATGCCCAGTCGATGATATACCGTATAAGAGCACGTCCTGCATGGAACAGAAAGTCTACGACCAAACGTTTTTTCGGTTCAAGTTATATAGGATTTTTACTTATTTCCACTGCCCTACTCGTTTCCAACGGCAAAGAAGGTGCTATGGTACTTTTAGCTATCACACTTCTTACTGGTATGGGACAGGCTTTGGTTATACTTGAAGAGGTCATGTTCTATAAACATCTAGACAAAGAAGACACACTTTATTACCAATACAACAGAAGTCGTATCCTACTCCAAGAACATTTTGGTACGGTAAAGACGTTTAGAGTCTATTCTTTAACCTTGTTTGCTTTAGCATTACCACTCTTGGCGATCTTGTTTACCGCAAGTGGGCTCATACCTTTAGCTATCGGAACTTTAGTCGTAGCTACACTCGGTGCATTCGTAAGTGAATTAGCAGGAAGATACCTGTTTTATAGAACAGTAGTACCATTGGGGTTGGCAGGAAATTTCTTTGCCGGTAACCAGAGACACTAGAAAGGAACACATAATGAGCATCATACAAAAAATAAAAAACTTTCTAGGTACAGACATCAAGGAAGATAAATACGCTTTAGTCGATGATCCTATCTTCGGAAAAGTAGCTAAAGAGAAAGCACCGGATAAATGGGTACGTTCAACTTGCGGATACTGTGGTGTAGGCTGCGGTATGTACATCGGTGTGAAAAACGGTAAAGCGGTTTACTCCAAAGGTGATCCTTTGCATCCTGTCAATATGGGTACACTTTGTCCTAAAGGGCTTAGTGAACACAAGATGGTAGAAGCGGACTCTCGTGTGCCTGCTCCTCTCATAAGAAAAGATGGAGAACTTACTCCTAGTACATGGGAAGAGACTTTTCAAAAAACCTCTGACGAGTTTAAACGCATACAAGCAGAACATGGGAAAGGTGCTGTAGCGGTCATTTCTACAGGGCAACTTCTTACTGAGGACTTTTATGCTTTAGGGAAATTTGTTCAGTTAGGCTTGGAAACAAACAACTATGATGGAAACACCACACTTTGTATGGCTTCTGCGGTCATGGGATATAAACAGACTTTTGGATCAGATGGTCCAACCGGATGTTATGAAGACTTTGAGAAAGCAGATGTGATACTACTCATAGGGGCGAACATTGCAGACAATCACCCTATTTTAAAGCTTCATATTGCAAAGAACCAGTCAGTCACCGGTAAAAAACCTATTATTATCGTCGTGGATCCACGTAAATCTAAAACCTCGCAGATGGCAGATATCTTTGTTCCGTTGGCCCCACGAAGTGACCTGGCACTGCTCAATGGTTTATGTTATATCATCATGGAACAGGGATGGGAAGATGAGAAGTTCATCAACGCACGTACCAATGGATATAAAGAGTTTAAAAAACATATTATGGCGAACTACCCTCCCCAGGAAGTAGCACAAATTACAGGCATAGATGTCAAAGATCTCTATAATCTGGCAAAAGTGTATGCCGCAGCTGACTCTGCGATGAGTGCCTGGACTATGGGTGTAAATCAAAGTAGTATAGGAACAGACACAGTCTCTGCGATCTGTAATCTTTCACTCATTACAGGAAATCTTGGTCGTGAAGGTGCTGCACCAATGTCTATCACAGGTCAATGCAATGCAATGGGTACAAGAGAATTCGGATTTACTTCTTCTATTCCTGGGTACAGAAACTATGCAAGTCCACAGGACAGAAAAGCATTTGCAGATATCATTAACGTACCCGAAGCACTGATACCTACAGCAAGAGGTTATGCCTATCCACAGATCATTGATGCGATTAACCGAGGTGAGATCAAAGCACTTTGGATCGTAGCTACCAATCCACTCGTTAGCTACCCTGATCAGAATGCCTTACGTGAAGCTCTAGCTAAACTTGATATTCTTGTCGTACAAGATGCATTTATGTCTGACACTGCACAAATTGCTGATGTTGTTTTTGCTGCAGCCACGTGGAGTGAAAAAGAGGGATGTTATACAAACTCAGAAAGACGTTGTAACTATGCTAAAAAAGCTGTAGAACCATTAGGTGACAGCAAAGCAGATCTGGATATTGTGAAAGAATTTTCTACTTACTTTGAGGGGAAACATGATCTTCTGTTTAAAGATCTAGAAACACCAAGAGATGTCTTTAACGAAATTAAACGTGTGAGCAAAGGACAACTCTGTGACTATTCAGCCATGAGTTACGAGAAGATCGAAGAACTAGGCGGTATACAATGGCCATGTAATGACAAAGCCCCAAATGGAACAAAACGTCTTTACAGTAAAGATATGGAATGTAACACAACTGACGGCAAAGCTAACCTACTGCCAGTAGATTGGAAACCACTCTCCGAAATGGCATGCGAAGGCTTACCACTTATGCTCAATACGGGAAGAACCGTAGAACAGTTCCATACCAGAACAAAGACAGGCACCATAGGTATACTAGAGTCACTTGCTCCTGAAGCATGGGTAGATATGAGTCCTAAAGATGCACAAAAACTCCTGGTAAAAAGTGGTGACCGTATAGCACTCTCTGGTACACGGGGGCGGGTTGAAGATGTCATTGTAAAGATAAGTGAAACCGTAAGAGAAGGGGATATATTCGTCCCTTTCCACTTCAATGAACAGCTTATCAACAACATTACCATCCCAGAGTTTGATCCCAAATCATTTGAACCAAATTACAAACAGTGTGCGGTTCAAGTACATTCCAAGGATGTACCTGAAGGTATCGTATACGATAAGGAAAAAATATCTGGATATTTAGAAGGTATAAAAGTATATGAAGAAGAAGTATTTAGTGATGAAAAAGTTAAAAATATTTCACCATAGGCACTTTTCCATTATGACAAGACTTCTTAGATCTCCTCTTATATACTCTAAAACCTAATGGCTTATGAGCGCGTCTCAATAACCTTATAAAATCATCTATATAGCACATTTTATAAGGTTTTAGATTCAAGAGTACAGATTTATACCTCGCAAACATCGCTACAGCGAGAAACGTTATAAAATATGTTAGATTATAAGGTTTTGATTTTCGAAATTATTACACAAGCAGTTGCTCAGTTCATATTATCTATACTACTAATACTTCAAACCAAGGGTGATAGGACATTATATTCTTCTAATAAATACTTAGACTAAAAATATTAAAATAAATAGGACATTCAAGGAACAACATGAGTAAATATCAATTTTTACCTTTAAAAGATGAAAAAGAATTTGAATCCTTAGTTAATGACCTAAGTATTGAAAAATACGGTGTTGAATTTCAAGTTTATGGAAGAAAAGGTCAAAAGCAAAAAGGGATAGATGGACTCTCTTTTTCAAAAGATGAAAAACAAATAGTTTATCAATGTAAAAATAAAATAATTACTAGAGAAGATAAAAAAATTCAAGTAGAACTTTTAAATGATATTGAAAATGAGGTAAAGTCAGCTAGTACTGAATTCCAAAGTATTGATACGTTTATTTTCGCAAATTCATTCAAGCAAGATACTGTTTTACAAGACAAGGCAATAGACCTAACTAACCAATATGGATTTACAGTTATTGTATGGAGCTGGGAAGAGATTGAAAGTTTACTTGAAAAGCATTTGAATATAGCAAAACAGTATTACCCAGAGATATTTCATAACAATATATTGTCAGAAAGTGATATTAAACATAAGTTTCAAGAAAATTCTGTGACATTACTTTCTTCAATGAATTTTTATATAGAAAAAAGTTTTATTGATATGCCCGAAATTGACAAACTAGTTGATTTTATAAATAATGAAAACTTTGATGATAAATTATTAGTTTTAACAGGTAAAGCAGGTATCGGTAAAACAGCAATATTAAGTAAGATGCAAAGTATTCTTCTAGAAAACAACACAGTTCACTTAAGTATTAAAAGTGATCAATTTGAAATAGAGAGTAAAGAGTCATTATCCAATTTTTTTGGAGTAGACAATATTTTACTTTCTATAAAAAAGTTAGCAAGAAAAGAGAAAGTCATTGTATTAATAGATCAACTTGATGCTCTGTCTTTAACTATGTCATCAAATAAAAAAGTAATCAACATAATTTTAGAGTTCATAGAACAGTTAAAATATATTGCAAATGTGAAAGTGATAGTTTCTATTAGAGAGTATGATTTAAAAAACGATCCTTTGTTTAAAAGTTTGGATGATACAAATATTATAAATACACAGCTGTTAAACTTTGACTATGTCAGTAATAAATTAAAATCTTTTGTTAAAGAATCTACAAAATTAAATAACACTTTAATTGAATTATTAAGAACACCGCTACATCTTTCGATTTTTATTGAGCTATACCCTAATGATAATAGTTGTATATCAATCAAAACTCTACAAGATTTATACAATAAGTTTTGGGAACAAAAAATTCAAGATAGGAGTTTAGATAAAGCTTTTAGACGAAATACTGTTGAAGTGTTAAAGTCAATAGTTAATAAAATGAACGAATTAAATAAAATAGAAGTTCCTAAGTTATATTTTGAGGATGAGTTTGAAGATGAACTTGCTCTTTTATTAAGTAGGGGTATTCTAAAAGAAGAAAACAGAAAAATATCTTTTTTTCATCAAACTTTTTATGATTATGTATTTGCAAGGGATTTTGCACAAAAAGACATGTCTCTGTATGAATATATATTAACAACTACTCAAGACTTAAACATAAGGGAACAGTTTAAACAGATTATTCAATTTTTAAGAGGGACAGATGAGGATAAATACTTGTCTGAACTTGAAAATATACTCTATTCAGATGAAACAAGATTCCATATAAAACTGCTATTAATCTCTTATCTTGGAAGTATAGAAAGTCCTACTGTTGAAGAGTTCACTTTTATTCAACAACTTTTTAAAGAGAAGGCAGATTATGAAAAGTATTTTATTGAGAGTTGGATATCTTCTGATTGGCTTATATATTTAAAAGAAGCAGATTTTTTTAATACTGAAAATTTTAAAAAGTACAACCTACAAAATAGATTAGAAACTTTTGTAAATAAAGAAACAGATTTGATATTTGACATATTAGATAATTGCAAATGTGAAGAGAAAATAAAAAATGTTTCAATAATCAATAGTTTAAATAGATTAGATAACTGGAGTGACACAAGTTTCGAAATATTGAAAAAATATAATAGTTTATTATATGAAGGTGACATTCATTACTATGACTTGAAAAAGCTTTATATGAGAATCTACCTACTAGATCAACAATACTCAATTAACTTATTTTTCAATTATTTGAATAATCGTATTAAGGAAGTAGATGACCATGATAAAAAAGAGTTATTAGACCATGATTGGTATGAAATATTTAATTTTTTATTGGGACAAAAAGAGATAGATATATTAAAAAGGCTTTTAGAATCAATCCAAAAAATCAGTAATAAGTTTAAAAACGAATACCCTAAAAAAGAATTTTTAATTACAGATAAAGTTTTTGATTCAATAATGTGGCAATTTGATGATTTACATAATAGTTCTTGGGGACTATATAGGAAAACACTAGATAAAGTATCTCAGTTAGCCGTAGATGACAAGGAGAGTTTTTTAAAACTTACCCAACCTTATCAAGACACTCATTATCTTGCACTCATTACATTTCTTATATTTGGATATTCTAAAGACCCTAAAGAATATAAAAATGAAATATTGAGCTTATTTACAAATGTAAAGCTTTTAGAAGAATTAGATTTCTCTTACGATAATGGATATGAGTTTGCATTACTAGTAAATAAGTCCTTTGTACTTTTTGATGAAATAGAGCAGGAACAAATTTTTAACACTATAGTCCAAGTAAATCCGCAATGGCAAAATACTTATTATGTAGGCAAATGTCACGGAACATATAAAGGGTTACAAAAATATGAACTTTTATTTCAACTTGATATAGAAGATATAAAAAAATTCGGTTATTTTAAAGAGTTTCAAGAACTGCAAAGAAAATTCCCTTGGTATAAATTTAAAAAACCTCATAAATCAAATGGTGGCTGGGTTGGAACACCATTAAGTAGTGATGCTTACTCAAAAATGAGTTTGAGTAATTGGCTTCAATCAATGAAAGTATTTAATGGTACTAAATCAAGGAATAGTACAAACAGTTTTTTAAGAGGTAGTAAAACTGAACATCATAGGCAATTTGAAAAAGAAGTGACGGAAAATCCAGATAAGTTTTTTGATTTTTTATTACAGTTGAAATCTGAAAATATTCATCCAGATTATTTATCTGCTGGATTAAGCGGACTTATAGCATCAAATTATAACGAAGAAAAAGTATTACAAATAATTCATTTATATTCAGATATTGATGATAAATGGTTAAAACGAACTATACTCAAAGCTATAAAATATTTGATTAGTAAAAATAATTTTGATGTGAGTTTATTAGATATTTTAGAATCTAATAAAGATATAAAATATGAAGGTTTAGTTAGGGATGCAACTAAGTTTCAAACTATACATGACCACATGTCTAGTTCAATAAATTCTTTTGAAGGCGATTTTGCAGAGCTATTGCCTTTAGTTTATAAACATGCATTTGAAGATGAAAATGCAAAAAAGAGAGTATTAATTTTAATTAATGAAGTTGTTGAAAATAATATTGACTTTGTAATATTTGGGTTACTAAGAACAATAGGTAAGATCGAACCTGTTGATAAATCCTTGTTTACAAAGCTCTTGGTTGATTTAATTGAAAAAGATGAAATAGGACAAGTTGCAATTTATTCTTTACAAAATTTTCATTATCTATATATGAATAAATTTGTTTCTAAAGAAGAAGTGGTAGTTTATATCAGAAAATGTATATCTTTTGCAAAAGTTGTAAAAGATAGAGAAGATTCAAGCTACATTAATAATTTGGGAATGTATTTATATTTTTACTATTTAAATGAAGATGATGAGATTTTTGAGAAACTACTTAACGAAGCAATAGATTCAAACCCCCAAGTTATTCATGGAGTGTTACGTCAAATTTTTGAACAAGAAATACGTTCAAAAGACAAAGGAAAAGTTGAAAAATCAAAACAGTTTATTCTAAGATTTAAAAACAATGAAGACAATGACTATTTTTATACACTTGATTTGCTAAAAATGAATGGATTAAACTTTATTCAAGATGATTTTGAATTTGTAAAAAGTTTAGCATCGTCTATTCATATAAAGAAAGATGTAAAAAGTTTTATTGAGTATCTTCAAAATGAATATCATGCAGATACAAATATTGCTGAAAAAATATTTGAACTTTTGGAAGAGCTTATACAAAAAATAGATTCTTCAAAAGAGACTGGATATTATGAATCAAGACCATTAATTGAGTTTATTTTGGAACTTAATACAAGAACTAAATCTGATGAACAAAAAGTAGATATTTTAAACTTGATAGACAAATTTTTAATAAGTGACACACTAAGATTTAGTACTAAGTCAGCTATTGAATAGGATTAAATAAGTACTAGTAGTGAATACTGAAGCGTTACTGAAGACAAACGTTAATTTAACCTCTAATTGGAAACCTTATAAAATATATAACTTTATAAGGTTTCTATTTTTAAAAGAATCATAATTGTATACAGGATGATATAAATGCATATACAAACTTGTTATAATAAAGAAATCCCATTTCAAAGGTAGCGTTAATATACATGGCATTTGATTTTGAACTGAGTGAATTAGCATTAGACAGAGCATACAAAAAGACACAAAATATAGTAGATGATGTAAGAGCTTCACTTCAAGAAGGTTCGGATAGTATACCTGAATCACTGATACTTGTTACAAAGCGTGAGATAGACAGGATCTTTGATGTAGATATAAAAGAGGAACATGTATGTAAAATTGTAAGTGAACTATTCTATAGTCCTGAGCTAGAAGTAGAACTTGAAAAGAGAATAGAGCATTATAATATTGTTTTGCATGTAGTTAAGACAGCACACTATTTAACAGACGAAAAGATAAAACGTACAATGAAGATACTTGAAGCATTGGATACAGATATACCAAAAGAATTGTATATAGCTAACTACGTACGAGAGAATTACCAAGAAAATCAACGTAGAAAAGCTTTAAAAGATGCAGTAAAAACTATTTTCCCATCAATTAACAATAATATCATACTAAATGAAATCGCAAATAAAGCTTTGTAGCTGAGTTTTTCTCAAACAAAAGATATTCTCCTGAATTTAGGAGTTGCAGTATGAATGGATAATAAAAACCTACCGCTATAACGACTACACTTTTCATAGGAGAATTTAGCTACTGCCTTTGCTTCTATTCTCTTTCAACGCCTTTTCGTAAAGTCTCTTATCTAATATGTTTAGAGGAATATACAGGATGATAGCTCCTAATGCTACATATCCTGCGAAAGGAGCTATCTTGATCCATAAACTATTAGATTCTTGACCTAGTTCATCTTTAATTGCATCAGCAAATGCAGCATAAGTTCCAAAGACCATTACTACCAAGAGCAAAAAGCCCATGATATTTTTCCTGATCTTGTAGTTATGTAGATAATTCATACTGTGTCCTATTTTTTAAGTGAGGGATTATATCTTTCTTTCAGAGGTTCTAGAAATAATTCTACAAGTGAAAGTTATTTCCACACGCACTTCTCGGTTTGGTTACCACACTTCTCACAAATCTCGATCTTTCGCGTGCATTTATATAACACTGCAATAATATAAATTAGTGTTATTACTGCAGATAATACCATGGTTGCTGCTAGACAAACATCATTTGGAGTACCATGGCAGCCATCAATCCCAAATATTGACCCAATAAGCAAAAGTATCACGAATGAAACTGGATAGACGACAACCATTAGAGATAGCATGATAACTTTACGCCCTATCTTTGTCTTTGTCTTGGGCTTCCCGATATGATGACACTTACTACATGTTGTCATTTATCGCTGCCTCACAGTGGTAAACAATTCTGATAATATCTCCGTGCTCATTAAGCACTTGTTTAATTGAACTATAGATTTCATAGTTATAGTGTATCAAAAAATGTCTTGTTATAAAAACCTTATATTATAATATAAGGTTTTTATTGATCAAATCATAAATATAGAACCACAAATGAAAGCAATAATGTTAATGTAGAAGGTATTGCATTTTTAGGAGACTCAAACCGTAGATAAAATGAGATGGCTCCTAATGAAGTGGCAAAAAGTAAAAAAGTCTCCTCCTCTTTATAAGACTTTTTTAATGTAAGTAGTTATAGACTATTGTAATGTCAAGGATTTAAAATGACTACGTCAAATGAATTATTAAGGTTATGCGGTTATAAACAAAACTCAAGTTCACTTCATAGGGTTCAACAGATTAAAAAAAATTACTCTGAGTTCGACAAGGTTGTAGCAGCACTGCTTGACCTTGAATCTTATTTAGAACATAGTGACTTTTATTTATCATTAAAAGATGATTTTGATTTAATAGAAATTAGAAATGATCTATGTAATGAAGATGAGTTTCTTATATTAGATGGAGAGATTGTTGCTTGGGCAAATCAACACAATATTGAATTTTTAGAAAATATTGATCATGTATCTGTCTTAGGCTTTAGGCATAGTGAATTAGAAAATGAGATGTAATACTCTTTCATTCTTTTCATAATACTCATCAATATTCACTTGTTTCGACATCATAAAAATATTTATACTATTTTAGCTGCGAATAAAAAGAATGGATATTTAGAAACGGCGAATTTGGATTTTATGTTACTGAGACAGTATTAATGCATTTATAAAAGAAAAAATATTTGCAATTTAATAATAAAATTTGCCGTTTTTGGATTTTTAAACCTCTTCTTAGATGTTATACTATTAAATATATTATTGGTTAGCATTTGCAGGGGTTAATGCATCCCACAGCATGAGTAAATTTGCCATTTAAAGAATAAAGGAAAAATGATGGAAAAAAGATTAAAAATAGGCTCTACCTTAGCAGGGATAACAATATCAATAGTCTTTTCACTACTGGGACTTACAACAACAGCATCGGCACAAATGAAAGATGTAGCCAAGTCACAGCAAATGCCTACAAAAGATGAAATGGTCGTTGCCTATTATGGTCGTCCGGGAGTAAAATCAATGGGTATACTGGGTCAATACAGTATTGATGCGCTTATCCCGATCATTAAAGCTAAAACGGATGAATATAAAAAAGTAAGCGGGAACCAAAACATAGTTCCCGGCTTTGACATCATTTACGGTATGGCAGCAGGTGATCCCGGGCGTGATAAAGACTATATCATTAATATATCAGACAAAAAGTTGATGGAATATATCGATGCAGGACAAAAACACGGTTTAGTAGTCTTTATCGATACGCAACTTGGGAAAATGACACCTTTAGAAGCTATCAGACCACTGCTGAAGTATCTTAAGTATGACAATGTACATTTAGCTATAGATCCGGAATTTGAAGTACGTGGATTGGATGTACGTCCGGGTAAACAAATTGGTCATATTTCAGGTAGTCAGGTCAATGAAGTACAGGCAGCGATGACTGACTACATGAACCAGTATGGTATCAAAGGAAAGAAGATGCTCATTGTACATATGTTCAGACATACAATGCTTAGCAATAAAAATGACCTCAAAACCTATGATAATATCGATATGATATTTAATCTTGACGGACATGGGTCACCAAAACTTAAGGTAGACATCTACAATGGTATATATAAGCACAGAATAGCAAATGAAGTTGCAGGTGGATTTAAACTCTTTTTTCAAGAAGATACTCCACGTCTAATGACGCCGGAAGAAGTTCTGGGACTGAAGTCTGTCTCCGGTACAAAAGTGAAAGAAATGCCTAAATTGATTAATTATCAATAAAAGATTGTCTATAAAATCAACCCTATTATAAGCTAATTGATAGAGGGTTCTATTATATGAATTTAAGATGATATATGTTCTAAGTATTGATCTCACAATACTTAGAACAGTTTGTTTGTTATTCGTCTTCTTTAGCAAACTTTTCATAAAGAAAACTCAAGATGGCTTCTCTACATCTAATATATTCTGGATCATGTTGAAGTTCAACTCTGTTTCTTGGACGCGTCAAATTCACTTCCAGAATCTCACCTATAGTCGCTTCAGGTCCATTGGTCATCATGATCACTCTATCACTGAGAAGTACCGCTTCATCTACATCATGAGTAATGATGATCACCGTATTTTCAACATTTTTCTGTATACGCATCAAATGCTCTTGAAGATTGGCCCTAGTTAAGGAGTCAAGCGCTCCAAAAGGTTCATCCATAAGCAACACATCGGGCTCTATGGAAAGTGCTCTTGCAATACCGACTCGTTGTTTCATACCACCAGAGATCTCACCCGGTAATTTATCTTTCGCAGGCTCCAAATTCACCATGGAAACAAATTTTTCCACACGCTCACGCAGTTCCGGTGGATCAAGTTCTGGCATCACTTTTTTCACTGCCATCTCGATGTTTTCATACACAGAAAGCCATGGAAGTAAAGAGTGGTTTTGAAACACTACGGCTCTATCCGGTCCGGGTCCTTTCACTTCATGTTCTTTAAGGGTAATATTTCCTTCAGTTTGTCTGTCAAGCCCGGAGATCATGTTAAGTAAAGTCGATTTACCGCATCCACTGTGTCCGATGATCGAAATGATCTCATTTTTCTTAATTTCCAAATTCACATCAGTCACCGCGATGTAATCTTCTTTCCCAGGAATAGGGAATCTCTTCTCAATATTTTTTAAACTTAAAAATTCACTCATTACGCTCTACCTTTTTTTGTATAATCAAAGAAGTCTGCTATTTTACCCATCATCACATCTAAAATAAATCCAACTAAACCAACCAAAATAATACCTATAATAATGTTGTCATAGGCAAGGTTATTGTATTCATCCCAAATCCAGAATCCTATACCGATACCACCAGTCAACATCTCAGCTGCAACGATAACCAACCAGGCGATCCCCAGTGAGAGTCTCATTCCAGTAAAGATATACGGTACGGCTACTGGCAAGATGATCTGTACCACTTTTTCAAGTGGTGTAAATCTTAACACTTTGGCCACGTTCATATAATCTTCACTTACAGATCTCACACCTAAAGCCGTGTTGATAATGATCGGCCAGATAGACGTAATAAAGATCGTCGAAATCGCTGTCATATTGATATCCTGGAAGATAAAAAGCAACAATGGTAACCATGCCAACGGTGATACAGGTTTAAAGATCTGTATAAACGGATCAAAAGCATACTGGGCATTTTTACTCATACCCACAAGAAGACCCAAGGGAATACCAAAGATGAGTGCCAAAGCAAATCCACCAAACACTCTTTTAAGTGACTCTAAGATCTGCCAGAAAACACCTTTGTCATCTTCATTTTCTATATAAAAAGGATCAGCCAATACACCCTCTACTTCATCACCTTCTGCATTCACACCACCAAAAGCTGATACATAGGTATTAGCAGGAGTTGGAAAATCTTCCACTATATTTGCAATACCGGTCCATACACCCAATATAGCAATAAACACCAACAGTGGTAATACGATTTTTTTTACAAGTTCATAATTCATTTTTTCTCCTTTAATGTGAACTCTTAAAAACCCTGTGATAAAAAGACATAACTATGGTCTCAACAATAGGCTTTATCTATGGATATATAAGATTTTTAAGGGTTCACACCTTTGTATTTACAAGTACCTGAAGTGGGACAATGAGATTAAATTCACATTCATAAAGGAGGTTTTTTCACCTCAGGCACTTGTAAATACAAAGCATCCTGCTTTGTATTTACGTTTATTGCTTAGTCACAAATTTAGGGTCTGCACATCCAGCTGGTCCATAAGGACATGTATACTCAGGTTGAACAGTGTTTAAACTACCTTCCCATCTATTAGCAGCTTTTAGATCTGCTTCACTTACTTTTGAATTTACTACTCCAACATCGAAGATATATTCAACTGCTTTGTTAGGATCCCATACTTTACCATCGATGAATTTATTGTACTCATCCACCCCATCTTTTTTCCAAGCTGAAGGAGGAAGTGTATAACCAACCTCGGTAGCCACTTCAGCAAACAGGTCAGGTCTATACACAGATTCGATCACTTTTTTCATATCTATAGGTTTATCGATCTGTCCCCATCTATACATCTGTGTCATAAACCACATACCGTGTGAGTAAAAAGGATACGCTGCATAATAGTTCGCAAATGTATTAAACATAGGGTTGGAACTGTCTACGCCTTTTGTATAAAGGAATGTACCACTCATAGACTTTCTAAGTACATCTTTTGGTGCTTTTACATAGTTCTTTTTAGCCAAGAACCCGATCGCTTCTTCTCTGTTTTCCCATGATGCATCAAGCCACATTTGTGCTTCGATGATCGCTTTCATTACCGCTTTGGTTGTCTCTGGGTGTTTTTCAATAAAATCAGCTCTTGCCTGAAGTACTTTTTCCGGATTATTGTTCCATATGTCATAATTCGTTACAAGGGCAGAACCTTTACCCTTAAGTACGATTCTTGAATTCCAAGGTTCACCCACACAATATCCTTCGATATTCCCTGCGATCAGGTTTGAAGGCATAGTCGGCGGTGGGAATGGTTTGATCGTACAGTCAGTATCTGGAACGATCCCGGAAGCTGCCATCCAGTAACGTAACTCATAATTGTGTGTCGATACAGGGTGAACCATACCAAAGCTAAGTGGTTTATAATCGTCACCTTCGGCTTTATGTTTCGCATCGATATACTTTTTTAAACTTGCCGCCGAAACAGGTCTTACTGTTTTATCCAAACCATATTTTTCCATCTCTTTAATAATGTTATTACCATAAGTGATCGCATTACCATTAAAGTCCAATGACAAGAGTGCTTGAAGGTGAGCATTACCGTTTATCCCTATCGTTGCAGCAATTGGCATACCTGCGAGTGCATGAGAAAAATCATATTCTCCAGAGATCACCTTTTGTTGGATCCCTGGCCATCCGCCACCCTCCTTAGCTACATGCACATTCAATCCATACTTTTTAAAGAAACCTTTTTCTTTAGCCACGACAATAGGTGCACAGTCAGTGAGTGCAATAAATCCTATCTTAATCTCTGTTTTCTCAAGTGCACCCATAGAGTAAGTTGCTGCTATACTCAAACCAAACCCTAAGCTCAATACTTTTTTTATTAACGTTTTTGCCATTTCAAAAATCCTTTTTATAGTTTTATGGTGCAAGTATAACCCATGCATTTTATTATTTATACAAACTATTGATTAATTTTTAATCATTATATATATGATAAAGTACACATAATAAAAAATATGTTTCAATGCACTTTTGATGTTTTACCCATGAAAGTAGTAGATATGAAATACCTCCATATGATATAAACTGTTTCTGCTTTCATCTTTTCCAAAACACTCAAATATTTCATAACATTTTTAGAGAAAACTTGTTATAACTACACTAATTAAACCACACAAGGAAATCCTATGAGTTATGCCATAGAAACATTTGACCCAGAAATTTTTGCTGCCATTGAGAATGAGAGAGAAAGACAAACAGATCACTTAGAGATGATCGCCTCTGAGAACTTTACTATCCCTGCTGTCATGGAAGCGATGGGTTCAGTATTTACAAACAAATATGCTGAAGGTTACCCATATAAGAGATACTATGGTGGATGTGAATATGCTGACGTAGTTGAGCAACTTGCTATAGACAGAGCATGTGAACTTTTTGACTGTAACTATGCCAATGTACAACCACACTCAGGGTCTCAGGCAAATGGAGCTGTATATGCTGCACTCATTAAAGCTGGAGATAAGATACTCGGAATGGACTTAAGCCACGGTGGTCACTTGACACATGGTTCTAAGCCAAGTTTCTCTGGTAAAAACTACTCATCTTTCACTTATGGTGTAGAGCTTGATGGCCGTATCAACTATGATAGAGTACTTGAGATCGCTAAGATCGTACAACCTAAGATCATCGTATGTGGTGCTTCTGCCTATGCAAGAGAGATAGACTTTAAAAAGTTTAGAGATATCGCTGATGAAGTAGGTGCTATCCTTTTTGCAGATATCGCTCACATTGCCGGTTTGGTATGTGCAGGTGAACATCCTAGTCCATTCCCTTATGCAGATGTTGTAACAACAACTACACATAAAACACTTGCTGGACCTCGTGGTGGTATGATCATGACAAATGATGAAGCTATTGCAAAAAAGATCAATTCTGCTATCTTCCCTGGACTCCAAGGTGGGCCACTTGTACATGTGATCGCTGCGAAAGCTGTTGGATTCAAACATAACCTCAGTGACGCTTGGAAAGTACATGCTAAGCAAGTAAAAGCTAATGCCTCTAAACTTGCTGAAGTACTTGTTGCAAGAGGATATGATGTTGTCTCTGGCGGAACAGATAATCACCTTGTACTGGTTTCATTCCTTGATAAAGATTTCTCCGGTAAAGATGCAGATGCTGCGCTTGGTGCAGCAGGTATCACGGTGAACATGAACACTGTTCCGGGTGAAACAAGAAGTCCATTTGTAACTTCAGGTGTACGTATCGGTTCTCCTGCACTTACAAGCAGAGGGATGAAAGAGAAAGAGTTTGAACTCATCGCAAACAAAATTGCTGATGTACTTGACAATATCAATGATGCTGCACTCCAGGCAACGATCAAAGAAGAGATGAAAGTACTGGCACAAGATTTTGTTATCTATGACAAATCTATCTACTAAGGTCTGAAAATAAAAATTTTAGATTTAGATCTTTTTGATGACCATTATTACATCAAAAGAAATGCGATTGTTGAACAAATACAATTTGACAATCGTACCTTTTATGCTAAGTTTGAACGCATAAATGAACCACTGACACCTCTGCTGTTTGAGCAGCACCAAAATAGACAATATAGTATCGCAGCCCCCTTACTGAAAGACAACCATACCAACTATCTACTGATCGAATATAAAGGTGATGAACACAAAAGGTTCCAGCATCTTATCAAGCACCTCTTTAAAACACTGAATCTCACTGACTATCATATCTATCAAGGTAAAGATATTGAACGATTGCAGGTATTTATTAGGGTGAGGCAGCTTCCATTGAAAGAGGCAGATGCCCAGCTTCAGACACTTTCAGATGCACTCAAAGAAAAAATGACGAAAAAATGGAAATGTTTGCCTTCATTAGCACTACCAGAAGCATATAACATTGTTACCCTACCCTATAATAGACTCTAAAATTTAAATAATATATATAAATATGATATAATCAATTCAAAATAATATCTGGAGACTTCCCCCCTATGCATGATCACAATCTTGATGACCTGATTATCGATAATATCGAACCTAAAAACAATAAAACAAAAAGCTTTTTAACCATTATCGCATTATCGATTGTTGTATTGATCGTAGCTATTATACTCACTAAAATTTTACTCAAAACCCCAAATGAAAACAGCCTTGCTTTTGAAGAAAATACCACAGAGTTGATAGCTCCAGAACTGAAACTAAAAGAAATACCTAAGCCACAAAAAGAAAAAGAGGAACCATCTCTTCCAGAGATTATTGCGAATAAGCTAACAGTACCTGCAGTTGAAACAAAAAAACCTGTAGTCATTGAAGAGCCGGCTGTAGTGATCAAAAAAGAACCAGTACTTTCAAACATAATTGATCAAGAGATCAAAGCACCTGCTCCTGAAACAAAAAAACCAGTCATAGTTCAAGCGCCATTGCCAACTCTAAAAGAAAAAGAAGCAAAAGATGCAGCTGACATAGCATACTGGAAAGCAATGCAAGAGAAGAGAAAGGCCGAAGAAACAGCCAAAGAATCAGTGACCATTAAAGAGACAACGGTAGTGATCAAAAAAGAGCAAACAGAAGAGGTTGTTCAAATCAAAGAACCGGTTAAACCTAAAAAAGTAAAAACAGCTGTAGTAAAAACACCTAAACCTGTGGTAACGCCTGTAACTACCACACCTGTTCCAAAGTCAGTATCTACAACAAAATACTATGTCCAGGTAGGATCTTTCAGAACAAACCCTAGTTCACGTTTTATTTCCGTTATTAAAAATAATGGTTTCCAATATACAATCAAACGCACTTCAGATGGCACTAGAAAACTACTGATTGGACCTTATAAAGACAGAGCTTCCGTCAATCGAGCTCTTGTCAATGTAAAAGACCGTATCAACAAAAGTGCTTTTGTAGTAAAAAGGTAAGACAAGATGCATAAAACAATACTTTTTGACCAACTCACACCTGTTGCACTCTATGGAAAAATAAAAGAAATTTTTCCAAATGAAGTCACCATGCTTTTTGAGAGTGTCGTAAATACCAATGATGGTAACTTTTCTTTCATCACTATAGGTGCAAAAGAACGCCTCAGTTATAAAGATAAGACAACCACCTATACTGATAAAACTGGTGATAAAAAAATATTAAAAGAAGATCCTTTTACCTTTTTAAAGGCTTACTATAAGGGTGTAGATCAAGCTGCTTATAAAGTAAAAGCTCAAGAGGTCGGCTTCTCTTTTGTAGATGGATTTATCGGTTTCATCGCTTATGATATGGTAAAGGTCTTTGAACCTGTGCTTGAAGAGAGTATGGATGAACTACTCGATCCACTCAATACACCTGACCTTGACCTGGTACGTCCTAAGATCATCATTGCGTACTCGCACAAGAGTGCAAAACTTACAATGATTTTAAATGATGATTCTATGAAAGATGGTATTACTGCTATTGAAGAGATCTTGAACAATACTTGTACTCCTATGCCACTTAAAGCTGTAAAACTTGAGGGAGAAGGCAGTTTCAGTATAGATGAAGAGCGTTTTAAAGCATTGGTCGTTGAATCTAAAGAAAACATACGTTCTGGAGATATATTCCAAATACTTTTAGCCAACAGATATACACAAAAAGGGAAGATAGACCCATTGAGTTTTTACAGAATACTACGTTCTAAAAATCCTTCACCTTATCTTTTTTTACTTGACTATGAAGAGTTCTCTATCTGTGGTTCTTCACCAGAAGTGATGGTGCGTTTGACAGAAGGTGAAATACTTCTACGTCCTATCGCAGGGACACGAAAACGTGGTAAAAATGCTAAAAGAGATAAAGAACTTGAACAAGAAATGCTTGATGACCCTAAAGAGTGTGCTGAGCACCTTATGCTTATAGACTTAGGCCGAAATGATGTCGGTCGTGTAGCACAGACAGGTACCGTGAAAGTGACTGATATGATGCGTGTGGAGAAATATTCTCACGTGATGCATATGGTATCAGATGTTGAGGCCATGCTACAGGAGGACAAAGATATGTTCGATCTCTTTGCTGCCACCTTTACAGCAGGAACCATGACCGGTGCTCCTAAAATAGAAGCAATGAAGCTCATAGCCCAATATGAAGGACTTAAACGTGGTTTCTACTCCGGTTCTGTGGGGTACTTCTCTTTTGATGGAAATATGGACTCGGCTATCGCTATACGTACTTCACTCATTAAACCAGATAGTATTACGTTACAGGCTGGTGCCGGTGTTGTTGCAGACTCGAAACCGGAATTAGAATACCTCGAAGTAAAAAATAAGCTGGAGGCACTGCTCGCTACGCTTAAAGAAATGGAATCACTCTAAATATGAGCAAACAACTCTTTGCCATATTTGGGAACCCTGTCTCTCACTCCAAATCTCCATTGATGCATAACCTCTCTTTTCAGGGATTGGATTTTGACGGATGTTACGCACGTTACCTACTTGAAGATGGAGAAAGGCTCAAAAAAACATTCTTTTCTCTCGGCCTTAAAGGTATTAATATTACTGTACCGCATAAAGAGTATGCTTATGATGCCTGTGATGTATTGGATCCTTTTGCACAAAAAGTGGGAGCAGTCAATACTATCGTTGAAAAAGAGGGAAAACTCTATGGATACAATACAGATGCACCAGGTTTTTTAAAAGCCATCTCAGAATTTGAAAATGTCAAAACTGTACTTTTTTTAGGTGCGGGTTGCACAGCAAAATCTACTTCAGTCATACTCAAAGAGGCAGGGTATGATGTGAGCATCATTAACAGGAGTTCAGGTAGATTAACCTACTTTAAAGAGAATGGGTTTCAAACCTATACTTTTGATAGTTTCATCCCTCAATCCTATGATCTTATCATCAACATGACTTCCGCAGGACTTGAAGATGAATCACTCCCTGCTCCTACTCAAATACTGCAAGAGGTCATACCTACAGCAAAGGCTTGTGTGGATGTCATCTATGGGAAAGAAACACCTTTTTTAAAACTTGCAAAGACATATAAAAAACCAACAAAAGATGGAAGTGATATGTTACTTTATCAAGGTATCATCGCGTTTGAATATTTTACTGAACATGCATATACGTTTGAGGAAATAAAAAAACACATGCAAAAAGCATTTATCCTATAGAGGTGCTTTCATTAGACTTCAATTAACCTTTTCTCATTAAAATAAGAGTATATAGATAACATATAAGGTAAGACATGATAAATATTTTAATGATTGAGGATGATGCTGAGTTTGCAGAGCTACTCTCTGAGTATCTTGCACAGTATGATATTAAAGTCACTAACTTTGAAGATCCTTATCTGGGTCTGAGTGCCGGTGTTAAAAAATATGACTTACTCATACTCGACCTCACTCTTCCGGGAATGGATGGTCTGGAAGTCTGTAAAGAAGTCGTAGAGAAATACGATATCCCTATTATCATCTCTTCAGCACGCTCAGACATCAATGATAAGGTAGAAGGGTTTGCACTGGGTGCAGATGACTACCTGCCTAAGCCTTATGATCCCAAAGAAATGTATGCACGTATCACCTCACTTCTTAGACGTTATTCAAAATCAAACAATAGTGAGATAGCGACTCCAAAAAGTGATTTTGAACTTAAGGGAGACACCATCTACTTTAAGGGTGAAGCACTCACGTTAACCCCTGCTGAGTTTGAGGTACTCTCCTTACTTGTCAAACATCAAGGCATGACCCAGTCACGTGAACAGATCATCAATACTGCGGGAACTATGAGCATAGACTCACAAGGAAAAAGCCTAGATGTTATTATCTCAAAAATACGTACGAAACTGGGAGACAATAAACGTATACAGGCGGTACGTGGTGTAGGCTACAAACTCGTATGATCATCATCGTATTAAAGGACGCAAAATGAACAAAGTCCATTTCACTAAGTTGACACTCTGTCAACTTACGACTCAGCATTTAGTGCCTCGATTGCACTGCAATTTAGTTGCTTGTCAGCAGTTGGCTCATGCGACTAGTCGCTTCATAAAGTATAAATCATGATCATCACTTCCCTTCGGAGCAAAATCAGAGTTGTTTTTTCTATTACACTACTTTTACTGGGTGCATTGTTTATATTTTCCATCAAATATGATCATGCTATGATAGAAGAAAGGAATGTCGCTCAAGAACAAGCCATTTCACACTATCTTTATACCTATTATTTAAAACACGGGAAGATAGATGAAGCGTATCTTGATGCTCAGAATGTCTCACTTATTACTGATAAAGGACGTGTTGTTCAGATAGAACGTTTCTTTAAAGAAAAAGGTCAACTTAAACGTTATGCTGTGGATACAATTCATTTAAAACGTATCATGATCATTAACAATGATAGATTCAAACTCATTCTTGAAAATAAAAATAAAGCGAAGTTCCCATTGAAGCGTGCGCTTATTTTTTCCGCAGTCTTCCTACTCATCGTCCTTTTATATTTATGGATCATGAAAAGTTTCCAGCCGCTATCGAAGCTGAAAAGTCAGATACAGACTTTCTCGCAAGGGAACTTGAATATCGAGTGTAAAAGTGACAAGGAAGATGAGATAGCTGAAGTGGCTAATGAGTTTGATCATGCAGTGACGATGATACGTGAGCTCTTACACTCCCGTCAACTCTTTTTACGGGCTATCATGCATGAGCTGAAGACACCCATAGCCAAAGGACGTCTCGTTAGTGAAATGCTTGAGGATGAGAAAAATAAAGCACGTATGCACAGTATCTTTGAGAGACTTAATCTTCTGATAGACGAATTTGCGAAGATCGAAAAGATCACTTCTAAGAACTTTGATCTAACGATAAAACCTTACAAGATGAGTGATCTACTTGAAGCCAGTGAAGACATGCTGATGATAGAAAATCCAAAGCGTCTCATTACCACAAGAATTGAACAAGACTATAGTTTAGATGTTGATTTTGAGCTCTTCACCCTAGTAATCAAAAACCTGCTTGATAATGGTATAAAATACAGTACAGATAAGCATATTAACGTCATCATAGATGAGAATAAAATACAGGTCATCAATAAAGGGGAAGCGCTAAAAGAGCCTTTAGAAAATTATTTCAAACCTTTTCATACCTCTAAAAAAGGTTTAGGATTAGGACTCTATATTGTAAAAAGTATTTTGGATATTCATCAAATGGAGTTAGCGTACCGACATGAAGATGGAGAAAACATCTTCACGATAGTATAGATTATTAAGATTCCTTATCTGCGCCTGAGAGCATAAATGCAAGTTCTAATGCTTGAGAAGCATTAAGTCTTGGATCACATTGTGTATGATAACGACTTGCCAGTCCTTCTGCAGTAATCGCACAAGAAGTACTACCTGTACATTCTGTTACATCATTTCCTGTCATCTCCAAGTGTATACCTGCAGCAACCGTTCCCATCTCTTTATGGATAGTCATAAACTGCTCTACTTCAGAAAGAATGTTGTCAAAATCTCTGGTCTTAAATCCAGTTGAACTCTTTTCAACATTTCCATGCATAGGATCACAAGACCATACAACATTTCTTCCTTCATCTCTCACACGCTTTAGAAGTTTAGGAAAATACTCTCTTATCTTGCTCGCACCCATACGAACGATAAGGTTTAGTCTTCCTTCTTCATTATTAGGGTTCAGGGCATCTATGAGTTCGATAAGTTCATCTTCTTCCATACTTGGTCCCACTTTACAACCAATAGGGTTCTGGATCCCTCTGAAGTATTCAATGTGCGCTTCAGTAAGATCTCTTGTTCTGTCACCTATCCATAGCATATGTGCTGAACAATCAAACCAATCACCTGTCTCAGTATCTTGCCTGGTCAATGCCTCTTCATAGTTTAGAAGCAATGCTTCATGTGAAGTGTAGAGTGTTGTTTGATGTAGCTGAAGTATAGTCTTACTGTTAAGTCCACATGCAGCCATAAAGTTCATGGCGTGATCAATTTTAGTACTAAGTTCATCATAACGTTTTCCAAGTGGATTGTCTTTAATAAAATCAAGGTTCCACTGGTGTACTTTTTTAAGATCTGCCAAACCGCCTCTTGAAAATGCACGTAAAAGATTAACTGTAGCTGCAGACTGATTATATGCTTTGATCATATTTTCTGGGTTCGGTAATCTTGCCGCTTCAGTGAATTCCATACTATTGATAATATCACCACGGTAACTTGGTAAACTTACACCATCTATCTCTTCAAAATCAGAAGATCTAGGTTTTGCAAATTGTCCGGCAATACGACCTACTTTTACTACTGGCTTACCTGTACCATACATCAAAACCATATTCATCTGAAGCATCAGTTTAAAAAGGTTTTTAATATTTTGTGCATTAAAGTTAGAGAAGCTTTCTGCACAATCTCCACCTTGAAGTAAAAATGCTTCACCTCTTCCGGCTGCAGCCAATTTCTCTTTCAAGTCTCTAGCTTCACCTGCAAAAATAAGTGGCGGGTATGAACTTAATTCTTCTTCTATTTTTTTAAGAAGTTCTTGGTCTTGGTATGTTGGTTGTTGCTTGATTGGGAATGCTCTCCAACTACTAGGTGTCCAACTCATGATATATCCTTAAAAATAAATTGGATGATTATAGCTAAAAAAGATGAAAAGTAGGTGTTGAAGTTATTCACAGGTGTGAAATAGGAGTGAATAACTCTTACTAATGATTAAAATAAGTATTACTTTTTCACAACAAAAGTCACAAAATTTGCCCACTGAAAAACCGTTTCGATGTTCTTAAATCCCGCATCTTTACACATCTGTATATTCTCTTTTATGGTAAAAGGAATGAGTACATTTTCTAAAGCTTCCCGCTTTTGTGCGATCTCATACTCACTATAGCCCTGCTCTTTTTTATATTCATAATAAATATCTATAAGGTCTTTGTCAAGCTTCTTATCTTCCAAGACCACCTTCTCAGAAAAAATAAAAATACCATCATCCTTTAACCCATTATAAAGCTTCTTCACAAGCTCTACACGCTGCATAGGGCGTATGAACTGTAATGTATAGTTTGCCACGATGATATCTTCTTCATCATAGTCATAGGTCAGCATATCTGCCAATTCCAAATCTATGTTTGCTCCAAAAGCCTGACATTTCTGTGCTGCTCTGTCTAACATGGCTTGAGAGTTATCAAGACCTTTCAGCTGCATGTCGACATCCATTTTACTGTGTAGATCCAGTAAAAACTTTGCTGTAGAAGAACCAAGATCAAGTACTTTTAACCCCTCTTCCTGTTCTGCGAGTATCAATGAGATAATCAACTTCCGAACCTCATCATAAAAAGGTACCGAACGACTCAACATATCATCAAAAACAGAAGCGACTGCTTCATCAAATTCAAACTTTTTTTCTATAGGCTTATTAAATACTTTATCTTTCATGTCGTCATTTTATCATAAATTCTATACTTACACTAAAAGTACCGATCAGTCACACCCTTCACCTATAAAGTCTTGCATCATTTTATAATATGTAGCATCTGAAGAGATATCTATGTGTCCTCTATTTTTAATCGTCATAACCTGTAGTTGATCAGTGTCAAAAGCATCTATGAGCTGTTGTGTACGTTCTTTTGTAATAACCTTGTCTTTTTGTGCAATAATAATAAGTGTTTTTGCATTTATCTCTTTTATTCTACTGAGAGAATCATACCCATCATGAAGCAGATACGATATAGGGAAAATAGGATACATTTCCTGCGCGACATTGATGATACTGTCAAAAGGAGTAATAAGTGCAAGTTTGGAAACTTCTCTGTGGGCTGCGACATAGGTAGCTATACCAGTACCTAAACTACGCCCTCCAATAGCAATACAATCATGTTTAGGCTTGACAGTATCATAGAGTTTTAATGCATCACTATAGAGCCCCTCTTCATTCGCCTCTCCTGTACTGCCACCATAACCTCTATAATCCATAAGGTAAACTGTAAAGGCAGGGAATTGTCTAGCGATCTCATCACTACTTTGTGCCATTGATTCAGCATTACCTCCAAAATAAAGTATGGCATTTTCATGCCCCTTATTTAAGACAATAATATGAATAGATTCTCCCTGGTTTTGAAATGTTATCTGCGTATATGATGTGGAGATATTTGGAGTAGGAAAATAAAGAAGTGACCTCTGATTCAGATAGAGAAATAATCCTGTTCCTACATATCCAATAAGTAAAAAGATACTTATTCTTTTCAGTATCTTCTTCACGTTAATCGCTTTTTTGCCAAACCTATATCATTGTGAATTTGTTTTTTCAATGCATCCAGGCTCTCAAACTTTTGATTGAAACGTATGAAGTCTACAAGTTGTAACGCTATCTCTCCTCTTACTTCACCGATCTCTTTATCTAAGATATGTGTCTCTACGGCATAAGAGTCATCTGTTGTAACACGGTGTCCGAAAAAACTCACAGAATTTAGCCATTGACCATCAATGAGCGTACGTGTAGCATAGACACCTTCTAATGGGAGCTGATACTCTTTTACATTTAAATTGATCGTAGGGACCAACTCTTTTTTACCCAGGCCTTGCCCCTGTATCACCTGGCCTTGTATATAGTGGATTCTACCCAGAAGTTTATTTGCCAGTTCTATTTTACCCTCACGCAAATATGCTTTGATGGTACGCGAGTGAACAGGTATCCCATCAAGGCTTACCTGATCTATGATAACTACCTCTTTATCACATAAAGTGTTGAGTGTCTGGGCATTTCCTGCTTTATTTTTACCAAAATGGAAATCATAGCCCACAACGATCGTTTCAAGTGCAGGAAAATCAACTTCAAGTTTCTGTACAAATCCTTCAGGAGTCAACGATTTTATCGTATCAAAATGGTAGAAACAACATACTTTAGAGGTAAAAAGTGACCGTTTATACCCAGGTGTCAGGTAACCGCCATTTCTTTCTATGATCACCAGTGCATCCGCTCTATCAATAAGTGCTTGATGCCCTAAATGTATACCGTCAAATGAGCCTATGGCAATACTTTTGATCTCATTTTTAAACTGCAAGTCTATTTCTCCATCTTTACAAAATGATAAAGATACTCTTGGTTACCCTCTTTTCCCTGAACTTTGGAGAGTGCCTCATATGTGAGGGACCATCCTAACTTTTCAGCTTCTGCTTCAAACTCTTCTTTTCGTCTGGCGATAGCATCAAGATCCTGTACTACTCCCTTACTGTCACGCTTCACATCTTTACCTACTTCAAACTGTGGTTTATAGAGTATAATGATATCTGTACCCTTTTGACTCAGCCTGTCTATATCATCTGTGATCTGCCGTATAGAGATGAAAGAGACATCACAAGTGATCAATTCAAAAGCATCATCACTTTGAAATTCACGTATATCTGTCTCTTCATGTAGTGAAAGCTTTTCGTTAGTACGCAGTGAAACATGCAGTTGATCTTTACCCACATCTACACATGAAAGTGTATTTGCAGCATTTTCAAGTACTATCTGAGCAAATCCACCTGTACTCGAACCTATATCTAACGCTCTTTTACCCTTCATATCCACAGGGTGTTCAGCTAGGAAGTCCTCTAATTTACGCGCTGCTCGACTCGCATAAAACTTCGTGTCTTCCACTTCAACGATACTGTTTTCATCTACTTTAGCTGAGGCTTTAGCCTTCTTTCCATCTACCATGACCTGCCCGGCCTTTATCGCATCATTTGCACGGTTACGACTTTCAAAGTAACCCTCTTCTACCAAGTATTTATCTAATCTCATTTCCTACCTCTCAAACACCCTAAAGTGGTCTACTATTTTATAATTTCTCAGAACATCTTCCTCTTTGGCTCCAGAGTTAATGTTGTGTATGATCAATGGTTCCCCATGAGCGTTTCTTTTGTCTGAACAAATACCGATATGATCCAGACTCTTTCCATTCCTTGCTTTGAGCTTCCAGACCACAATATCTCCCGGCTTGAAATTGTCATTGACCCTATATCCACGTGAGATAAGATAGGCCTGAATGTTCTTCACCCTTCTATGGTCGATATTTGGATCTAGTTTATCCGTATAGTAGAGCCCCTTGTAACGTTTTGGAAACTTCTTCTTATCCTCATAAATACGCTCCTGTAGATCAATATCCATACCTCTAAATGAACGTACCAGGACATCAGTACAAACGCCCTTAGAGATAGGAATATCTCCCATCGGGTATTTGATATACCTATACTCAGGATTGTAAGTGAGGGTCATACCTACTTGTGCACGTGAAGCTTTAACAAAAGTATCAACATTTCCAGATAAAAGCCATGTACTCCATACTAAAAAAAGTACTATAGTTCCCAGTTTCATTATAGCATCTCTCGCATCTCATCCTCAGTCAAAGTATTCACACCTAAACTCTCAGCTTTTGTCAACTTAGACCCGGCATCTTCACCATAGACCACATAGTCTGTCTTTTTACTCACAGAACCACTGACTTTGGCACCCAGTTTTTCAAGCATCTCTTTGATGATTCCACGGCTTACAGACATTGAACCTGTCAGTACTACTGTTTTATCTTTAAACGGATTTTCCTCTGCAATGATCTTCTCTTCTACAGTAGGCTGTATTTCTTCAAAAAGTTTTAAAACAAAGTCATAGTTGACACGCATGAACTCCAGTAAAGAATTTGCCATCTCTTCACCTATACCATCCAAAGCAACCACTTCTTCAAAGCTAACATCTACCACACCCAAACCAAACTCCAGAGCCAATGATTTACTTGCCACTTCTCCGATATGTTCTATTCCCATCGCAGAGATCAGTCGGTAAAGAGGTACACCCTTTGTGGCCACTATGGCATCAAGCAGGTTTTGTATACGCTTCTCTTTGAAACCTTCCATTCCTTCCAGATCTTCAAATTTCAGATGATAAAGTCCTAGAATATCTTCGATCTTATGTTCTTTAACCAGTATCTCGACGATCTTGGAACCAAGTCCGTCTATATTCATACACCCTTTTTTGGCAAAGTGAATAATAGAGTTGACGACTCTGTCCGGACAGTCCAGGTTTTGACACTTAATAAGCGTACCCTCATCAAGAAGTTCACTTTGACACGTAGGACATGCAGTTGGTCTTTCAATAGCTATTTCTGACCCATTACGTCTATCATCCAACACTTTAGTGATCTTAGGAATTACATCACCTGAGCGTATAAGTATTACGCTATCACCTACCATCAAACCTTTTCGTTCAATTTCATCAAAATTATGAAGTGTCGCACGTGCTATGATGGCGCCATCTACCTCTACAGGTTCTACCTCTGCTACAGGGGTAATGACACCCGTTCTTCCTACCTGTAGCGTTATGGCATTAACTCTAGTCACTTTTTCTACAGCAGGGAATTTGTAAGCACACATCCACTTTGGTACTTTGACTGTGTATCCCAAATCCTCTTGCTTGCTTACATCATCCACTTTAATGACCATACCATCCATCATCATTGGTATTTCATTGCGCAAAGAGATAAGATCCTGATAAAAGGCTTCTATCTCTTCTATACTGTTGCACTCCTGTGCATGCGGAGGTTCCAGGAATCCTAACTCATAGACAAGATCCATCTTTTGGGAAAGTTTTGTCTGGGTAAGTGTATTTTCACCTAAACCCCAAGGGTAAAAAACCAATCTTCTCTTGGCTGTAATAGAAGAGTCCAACTGTCTTAGGCTTCCTGCTGCAGCATTACGCGGATTTGCAAAAACCTGTTCACCCTCTTCTAGTCTCTCTTTGTTTATGATCTCAAAATCGTCTTTACGTATGACCACTTCACCACGTATCTCTATTTGACCTTCATACGCAATGCTAAGAGGTACTGAACGGATAGTACGAACATTATCTGTCACCTCTTCACCCACAACACCGTCACCACGCGTGATCGCACGGACCAACTTGCCATTTTCGTACAGCAGGTTCATACTCGCACCATCAAACTTAGGCTCACAGAAGTAGACACATTCACCTACATTTTTAACTGTTCTGTCCAACCATACCCGAACCTCATCTGTCGTAAATACATCTTCCATACTCCACATACGTTTGATATGTTTTGCCTTGGAAAACTCATCACGCACCACACCACCCACACGCTTTGTAGGGGAGTCTTCTGCCACTTGGGCAGGATTGGCTGTTTCGTAGTCTAATACTTCATGGTAAAGTTTGTCATACTCTTCATCTGTGGCTATAGGGTTGTCATCCACATAGTAAGCCTGTGCCCATTTTTTGAGGATATTGATTTTTTCTTGGTATTGTTCGTTTGTCATTTTTTATAGTTTACTTTCTCTTTTTTTCCATAGAACTTTGGGGCAGTATGTAAAATATATACATCTAAAAAAGCTTTTGCTCTGGCTAAATATTCTCTTGCTTTCATTCTATAGGCAGCAGCTGTTCCCGGGATATCTTTTGCCATAAACCCTATGACTTTTTGTCCTTTGGCTTTGGCTATAAACAACGCTCTTTCAAGATGAAATTTCTGTGAGACGATTATATAGTCTTTTAGGTCAAAAATCGCTTCAGCCCTCACCAGTGAATCAAGGGTTCTTAGACCTAAAGGGTCAAGGGTAATGTATTGACTGGGAATCCCTGCTTTCATAAGATCTTTTTGCATTTTTCCTGTTTCATTATAATACTTTGTACTATGATCTCCAGATACAACAATAGCTTTCACTTTGCCCGCTTTAAAAAGTTTTACTGCAGCACGGATTCGATAGGTATAAAAATAATTTTTACCACCACCTATCATATATTTGGCCGTACCCAACACCAAAGCAGCTTTTTTTGCCGGGACTTTGCTGATATCCTTATAAATATCTGCTTCTGCCTGTTTTGAAATGTAGATATCCATGCTAAAAAGCCCTATCAGTATGAACAGTACGATCAAAAAGATCCATTTTACAATGCGCATCAAAGCCTTATAGTATCGCTTTCAAAACGGCTAAAGCCTGTCGATGTTCAGCCACATCATGACAACGTACGATCGAAGCCCCATTTTCAACTGCTTTCAAATGGATCGCCAAGGTTCCAGGTAAACGTTCTTCCGTTGTTGTAGCAATGATCTTGTCTATCATTGATTTTCGACTTGCACCTACCAACACTTCACAGCCAAATACTTTAAAATGTGTCATGTTTTTGATCAGTGTGATATTGTGTTCCAAAGTTTTACCAAAACCTAACCCTACATCTAAAATGATATTTTCTCTGCTCAATCCCAATGCTTCACATTGACGGATGCGCTCTTCAAAGAAATCGCTGACCTCAACCATCACATCATCATAATTTGGGTCTTTCTGCATGGTTTTTGGCGCACCTTGCATATGCATGATGCAGAGTTTCGATTCATATTTCACTGCGAGTCTTATGATATCTTCATTACTTGCACCTGTAATATCATTGATGAGACTGAATCCGCTGTTAAGTGCATATTCTATAACATCCGGTGTGTAACTGTCTACAGAGAAAATAGCTTTTTCATACAATTTTTCAGACTTTATAATGTCACAAATGGGCTTGATGCGTACCAACTCTTCTTCTGCACTCACTGCATCCGCACCCGGACGGGATGACACAGCACCAATATCAATGATACTTGCCCCATCGTCTATCATTGTATGTATCTGATTAATCGCATCTTCTGCCTGAAATCTGCTTCCGGCAAAAAAACTGTCATCGTTCGCATTGATCACACCCATGATCTGAGTAGGATAGGTTTTGACAGAAAGAAACTTCTTAAGCTCTGCCGCAACTGTTTTAAGTCCAAAAGGTTGCGCCAACTCTTTCTTAGAGAGTATTTCTATATGTTTTCTTGTACCGATCAATATGCAGTCATAGGTAGGTTTTTCACAAAGTATCACGCCCCCGGGAACAGCAAGATCTGCACCAATGCTGAGAGCATCCTGTTTGAGTATGTTTGCTGCGGGTGTTTTAAGATCCTGGATAAAGAAGTAGAGAAGCTCCATCTTCTTTGCCATGATACTCACACCGCCACTCTCTACCTTAAGTGCTTTGAGGGCTGCCTTTTTATCTGTTATATGTCCAAGCTGATATAGTTTCATAGCGCGCCCCCTGTAAATTACAGCTATATTTTAGCGTTTTTTTCGAGCCAGTAGTTTTAATAGTAGTGTATTGAGTAGAAATTGAGGTGGTGATCCCATATCTAAAGCTATAAAAGCATTTGAAAATAAAGTAAGCGTCTTCTCATCCAAATTATACCCTTGTGATCGGATAGCTTCTTTACTTATCCCTTCTATAATATACTTCATAGCCTTGGCATCAGTACGTTTATGTGTTTGGACAAATGTATATACACTGTCTAAAGATAAAGATCTTAGATCTAAACCCAGATCTTCATCTTTTTTAATTTCACTAAGTACGGTGATAGGTAAACGTGATTTGATCGTATCTAAAATAGTTGACTTACTTTCAGTCACTATAATAAACTCTTTATTTTTCGGTGGCTCTTCTATCACTTTCAGAAGTTTATTTTGCACTAACGGAGAAAAGGTTTTAGCTGCAAGTATAATGATGGTGATCTCTGTACTTGACATATATGCTTTTTCAATAGCAAGCTTTGCGTCAACTACAGAAAATGTCTCTTTTTCGGTAGCAATTCTATGTATCTTATATCCACTGGGTGCATCTTCTTGAGCAGTAGCGATCGTCTCTGCAATACTTGGTGATATAATTTCTATAATGTATTCATGACTACGAAGCTTTTCAAGCTCTAAAATCGTATTTTCAATCTGTGCAGTGATAATAACCTGACTGACTAATCTCATGATTCTAAGTCTAAGTCCCCGAATAATGCTGCGGAGAGTGTGTTGTCAAAAAGCTTAAAAAGCTGTAAGAGTTTAATATCCAATAAGGTATCTGAACTGCGGAATGCAAAACTGTCTTGTACCTCTTCATCCATCACCCATAAAAAACTGTCATCATTTCTGTAAGCGAGTTTTGTATAAGGATGGTCACCTTTACCGATATACCAAATATAATATCCGTTCGGATAAGAGATATCCAACATATCTTCAAGCAGCTGTATATCTTGTGTTGATTTCATGCTTTGAAGCTGCGGGAAACAACTTGATAGACAATAGAAAGGAAGCAGTGGTCTGTTTTTCTTCAGATCATTGATATTACGCAAAATATATTTACCAAACCACTCATAAGATTCATCGGTAATGAGAAGAGCCGTTTTACCTTCTATACTTTGGGAAACAGCACTCTTCGCTAAAGGTGCCCACTCGTAACGGTATTCTTCCATCCATGAGAACGAGGACTCTTCTCCACGTATGGTTTCCAGTGTCCACTTTAAAAGCTGTTGCATTACGCTACTTATCTAACTCATATGCTTCATGAAGTGCACGGATAGCAAGCTCACCATACTTCTCATCTATCACCATAGAGACCTTTATCTCCGAAGTAGCTATCATCTGTATGTTGATGTTGCTGTCTGCAAGTACAGTAAATGCTATAGCTGCTACACCAGAGTGTGATTTCATACCCACACCAACAACCGATACTTTACATACATGTTCATCAAAATCCATACCCTGGATATCATGATCAAAACTTGCCATCAGCTTTTTGGCATTCTCATGCTCACTTTGAGCTACTGTAAAACCTAAGTTCGTTGAACCGTCAGTACCCATATTCTGAATGATCATATCTACATTAATGTTCTCTTTTGCCAACATTGTAAATATCTCTGCTGCGATCCCTGGTCTGTCGGAAACACCTCTAAGTGTTACTCTTGCTTGGTTTTTGTCAAGGACAACACCACTTACTAATACTTCTTCCATACTGTTGCTCTCCTTTGTGATAAGCGTACCTTCATTATCGCTAAAACTACTTTTAGCGTATAGTTTTACATTAAGTTTTTTTGCCAGTTCAACTGAACGGTTCTGTAACACCTTCGCACCCAATGATGAAAGCTCTAACATCTCATCATATGAGATAGTGTCAAGCTTCTTTGCATTGGGTTCTATGCGTGGGTCTGTCGTGTAGATACCATCTACATCAGAATAGATCTCACACTGATCAGCCTTCAATGCTCCAGCTAACGCAACAGCAGAAAGATCCGAACCACCACGACCCAGTGTTGTCACTGAACCATCTTTGTTGATACCCTGAAAACCTGCTACAACAACGATCTTACCCTCGCCTATTGCATTGTGCATCGCAGTGGGGTCGATAGCCTCTATACGTGCATACGTATGTGCATTATCTGTAACAATACCTGCTTGACGTCCGCTCATTGCTACGGCTGCATATCCTTTTGACTGTAATGCTATAGAGAGTAATGCAGCAGTAACACGCTCACCCGAACTGAGCAACATATCCATCTCTTTTTTTGCTGGGTTTTGCGTAAAATGCTCTGCATAACCTATCAATTTATTGGTTTCACCACTCATCGCAGAAACAACTACGACAATGTCGTCACCTGCTTCTTTTGCTTTTGCTACACGGTTGGCCACATTTTCGATGCGATCTAAATCTCCAACACTTGTACCACCATATTTATGTACAACTAACATCTATATCAAACCCTCTTCTATAAAATAGTCGATCACTCTACGATACACTTTACGTTTAAAGTAGGTCACCTTTTTAAATAACTGTTCATACTCTACGAACTCATACTCTTCAAACTCAGGGATATCATATGCCTGTAGATTGATAATTGCACTCTCTTTAAGACGTACCAAAAAGTATTTTTGGGTTTGCCCGTCAAAAGGGTATGTTTTACCTCGTGATGTTTTTGGGAAGTCATAAGAGATCCACTCTGGAAATTCTCCTATTACTTCTACATGATCACAGCCTATCTCTTCCAGCAATTCTCTCTTCAAAGCCTCTCGAGGTGTTTCACCCTCATCGATACCCCCTTGAGGGAATTGCCACGCATTCTTTATATCACTTCTATGTGCTACAAAAAATTCACACTTATCCGGATATTTGGAAGAGAGTATTACAGCTGCAACATTGGGCCTATAGCTCTTTTTCTTTTGCATACTTACTCATTTCACTAATTTAATTAAATAGGCCGCAACAAAACTAAAATTCTGATATTTACGTTAGTACTGTGCTTCTTTCAAAAGAAGCGATAGAGACTTGTCTCTTCTGATAAGCAGTACTAAATTGTATTTTTACTCTAAATCTACTAAAGTTTATCTATACATTCCTAATTTTCTGATATTATTTTACCTAAAATGCGGTTACAAACATTTGAAAAACATTCAAAAAGTGAGAAAACTATTTGCTAATTTATCTCCATATCCCCTACTGTGATTCTAAGTGTCACTACTGTAGCTTTAACACCTATGTCGATAAATTTGAAACCCAGTCCATGTATATGGATGCCCTTTATCAACAACTCTCTTTTGAACTGGAGCGTTTTGACGCAAAACCGCAAAGTGTAGAAACACTTTTTATTGGTGGGGGTACGCCTTCAACCATAAACCCTGAACTATATGCCCCCATTTTTAAACTGCTTCATCCCTATCTGAAAAGAAATGCTGAGATCACAACAGAAGCAAACCCGAACTCTGCGACCAAAGAGTGGCTGAAAGGCATGAAAGACCTTGGTGTCAACCGTGTCAGTTTTGGGGTACAGAGTTTTAATGCACAAAAACTCAAAGCACTCAATCGTGCCCATAATCCTCAGCAAGCCAAAGATGCTATACATTATGCTAAAGAACTTGGATATGAGCATCTCTCCTTAGATTTGATATACAACTACCAGGGTGACACTAAAACACTTCTTTCAGCTGACATAAAAGAGGCTTTTTCTCTACCTATAGACCACATATCTGCCTATGAACTCACTATAGAAGACGGTACAAAATTTTCAACTACCCCTGAGGTAAGGCAGGAAGATGAAAATCTTGCTTTTTTTGTGACTGAGGAGATAGAAAAACGAGGATTCAAAGCGTATGAGATCTCCAATTTCGGTACATACCAAAGCAAACATAACAAGGGCTACTGGGAACTTAAAAACTATATTGGTGCAGGTGCTGGAGCAGTAGGATTCTTAAAAGACAGACGTTATTATCCTCAAACAAACATCGATGCCTATGTGGAAAACCCGCTCAACATTACAGAAGAACCATTGACACCAGACGAACTACTGACAGAAAAAATATTTTTAGGTTTACGAAGTTCTCTAGGTATTCAAAAATCCCTTCTCTCAGACGAGATGATAGAAAAAGCAAATATACTTTGTAAAAAAAAGAAACTTCTTTGTGATACTGAACATTACTATAATGACAATTTCTTCCTGAGTGATGAACTCGCACTCTACATTTTAGGATAATTTGATAAAATACAACAATTAAACTACAAGGCACACTATGTTTGGCATCGGATTTACCGAGTTACTTCTTATTTCTATCATTGCTATACTCTTTTTAGGGCCGGATAAGTTACCTTCAGCGATGATTGAGATCGCGAAATTTATCAAAAGTGTTAAAAAGACTGTGGGTGAAGCGAAGAGTTCTCTTGAAGAAGAGATGAAGATCGCAGATCTCAAAGAAGAAGCACTGAGCTACAAAAAACAACTTGATGATGCAACAAGCGAACTTAAAAATTTTAAAAATATAGACTTTGATGATTTTGATGATGTCACATATGATGATGAAATTTCAACAAAGTCAGCTAAAGCCTTAGCAAAACCTTCTAAAACTGATGATTCTTCGAAAGAAAAAAAGACTGATGAAGACGAAGCAGTTGCCACACAGGTTGAGGCAAAAAATGAGACTGTGACATTCAAAAAAATACCAAAAAAGAAAAAGAAAAAAGAAGTGACTGATGAAACGACTGACAGCCCGAAAGATAATGCATAATGTTTAGTGAACTTAGACCCCATCTCGTAGAATTACGAAAAAGACTTGGACTTTCTGTTCTCTCCGTATTTGTTGCATTTATCGTTGCATTTGTATTTCATGAAGCCATACTAGAATGGGTCACAGCACCTCTCAACGAAGCTTTGGCAGAAGTCGCACACCTTTCAAAAAAAGCTGCTGACGGTATGGTAACCACACACCAGGTCGGTGGTGCATTTTTCGTAGCACTTAAGGTTTCATTTTTTGCAGCTATATTGGGGGCATTACCATTTATACTCTATCAACTCTGGCTCTTTATCGCACCTGGTTTATACAGTAATGAGAAAAAAATGGTACTTCCTTTTGTGATCGGTGGATCTGTGATGTTCCTTGTAGGTGTACTATTTGCGTACTATGTGGTT
This sequence comes from Sulfurovum sp., assembly GCF_041562805.1. Classification (GTDB taxonomy): domain Bacteria; phylum Campylobacterota; class Campylobacteria; order Campylobacterales; family Sulfurovaceae; genus Sulfurovum. The sequence continues at coordinate 52,805 of NZ_JBFFOH010000002.1, forward strand.
ACACCATTTGGATTTCAGTTCCTCATTACCTTTGGTTCCTTCCTCTATACACCACTGATCAACATTGAAGATTATGTTGGCTTTTTTACAAAGATCATGATGGGCTTTGGTATAGCATTTGAACTTCCGGTCTTTGCCTACTTCTTGGCACTGCTTGGATTGGTAACAGACCAGACTCTCAAAGACTTTTTTAAATATGCAGTACTTATCATCTTTGTGCTTGCAGCATTGCTCACACCCCCGGATGTACTTACTCAGCTACTTATGGCTGCACCACTGATACTTTTGTATGGTGCTTCTATACTCATTGTACGTGCGGTGAACCCTCACATAGTAGATGAGGATGAAGAAACAGAAGAAGAGAGTGAAGAGAAAGAAACTTCTCAAAGTGATAAATAACGATTGAGATGAAAGAAGAACTGCTAACTAAAAATTATGACTATGACCTCCCAGAGGGGTTCATAGCTACTACACCTGTTCATCCAAGAGACCATGCAAAACTTCTGGTATATGACAGAAAGACAGACACCGTTACCCATACCACGTTTCAACACCTACTGGACTTTTTACCTAAAGAGTGTGATGTCCTTCTCAATGATACACGAGTCATAAAAGCACGTATCTTTGGCCATAAAAAGTCTGTAAACAATCAAGGAGGAGGTAAGGTAGAACTTCTTTTTAACAAACCCCTCGATGCACACCATTATCTTGTACTCATTAGAGGGAAGGTCAAGATAGGAACAGAGCTTTTGTTTGATGATACCTTGGTGGCCACTGTCACTGGTTTTAATGATGATGGTTCACGTATCGTCACTTTTACCCATCACGGCAAAGAAATACGTTTTGAAGAGTTGGTCCTTGTTTTGGATGACATAGGACATATTCCTTTACCCCCATACATGCAAAGAGAAGACAATGAAGAAGATGAGACAGACTATCAAACGCTCTTTGCCAAAAATGCAGGTGCCGTTGCTGCACCTACTGCCTCACTTCATTTTACCCCTGAACTCTTTGCTGCATTGGAAGAAAGACATAAGACACATAAAGTCACACTCCACGTTGGAGCAGGTACTTTTAAGCCTGTAGAAGCTGAAGAGATCCTGGATCATCCTATGCATTCAGAATATTTTGACATCCCCCGATCATCTGCTAAAGTACTGGACAGCACAACACCTGTTTTGGCTATAGGTACAACCGTGACAAGAACGATCGAGTATTATGTACGGACCCAAAAAACACAAGGAGAATGCGACCTCTTCCTGAACCCTTCCAATCCACCTCAGAGAGTCACCCATCTACTCACCAATTTTCATTTACCAAAAAGTACGCTTATTATGTTAGTCAGCGCTTTTATAGGAAGAGAAAAAACGTTACACTTATATAATGAGGCCATAGAGAAAAAATATAGGTTTTTTTCTTATGGGGATGCAATGTTAATACTCTAGAAAGGTCTAGCCATGACAGTGATCTGGAAATATATTTTTATATCTATATCAACCCTATTTATCTTTAGTGGATGCGCACAAAAGAAACCCTACAACTATCCAAATTATGAAATTATCAAACCGGAAAAAACCTGTAACCCCAATAGAAAAAACATTCAAGATCTACTAGACTCTTATCTGGGAAAACCTTACGTATGGGCAGAAGAAGGTCCACATGCATTTGACTGTTCAGGGCTCGTATATAACATCTATGGATCTATGGGTATTGACGTGCCTCGTGTAGCAAGAGAGCAGGCAAAGATGGGTAAACATGTTCCTTTCAAAAACCTGCATTATGGTGACCTCATTTTCTTTGGCTCAACCAATAAAAGAAGTAAATATATCAACCATGTAGGTATCTATCTCGGAGAAGGCTGGTTTGCACATGCCAGCAGTAAAGACAGAAAAGTCACCATTAGTCACTTTGATAAAGAACCTGTCTACGTCAAACGGATGAAAGTATGTAAACGTTATTTGAGTGAAGATGAGCGTGCAAAATATATGAATTGTGATGTCCCCTTACAAGAGATGAAGATTACAAGTTCACGCTATACTACACCATGGCAGCCAGGGATGAAACTGCCTAAAAAAGCTGTACCGAGCTAATGCTTTGATTCAAGCTAATTTAAATGCATTCATCTATAATACATCTATGAAAAGAATTATTTATGTAGCATTTACTTTGACTTTCTTATACTTACTAACAGCATGTAAACCTAACCCTCATCCTAAGAATCCCGATTATGCCATTCAAAAACCTACAGTAAAGTATGAACCTAACAAGAAAAGTCTTGATAAAATGGTGAAAGAACTTCAGGGACGTCCTTATGTTTGGGCAGAAGAAGGTCCAAATCAGTTTGACTGTTCCGGTTTTACCTACTACATGTACGGAAGTATGGGTATAGAGATACCTCGCGTGGCAAGAGAACAGGCTAAAGTGGGAGATGAGATCAAGATGCATGAGTTGGTCTATGGTGACCTCATCTTCTTTGACACAGATAACAACCCTAAAGGAAAGATCACCCATGTCGGTATGTATCTGGGTGACGGATGGTTCACACATGCGAGTACTACAGAATATGAGATCGTCTACTCCAACCTGAATACATCTCCATATTATAAAAAAAGATTACGTATCTGTCGAAGATATCTACCTGAGTCAAAAGAGAAGCTCGCAATGAGAGATGCAAAACCCTGGAAGGCCAAAAAAGTGATAAAAGAGAAAGCTCCACGTATCATGCCTAAAAAAATACAGGCATCTGCTATAGGAAATTTCTATGTGCAAGTCGGTTCATTTTCAGGGCAGCCGTCAGATGATCTACTCTATAAAATCACAAGAGCCGGATATCATTATAAGATCATAAAGTTCCCTGTCAATGGTCAACAAATTGCTAAACTGCTTATAGGACCATACCGTAAAAGAGCTGATGCAGTTGAACTGTTGGCAAGTATCAGAACGCATATACAAAAAGATGCTTTTATCGCAGAGATCCGTTAATGGCCTCTTTCTATAAAAAAGTGGCTCTATCTTAACGGGTTTTTAAAATAGTGAAACTGCTAAGATGCAGAGATATATTTATCTATAGAACGCTTTAACTTTTTAATCTCAAAGATATACTTCGCATTAAAATTGACAAGCATATCGTATTTTTTGTAGAGTAGTTGCTGTAATATCTCTGTTACCAATATATGCATATCTTCTGCACCGATGGTACCTGTCAATCCTCTCATATCTACACATAACATCTTTACCTGCTCATAACGATGTTCCTGTATCAATTTAACAAAAATTTCATCACTGGTACCATACGCTGTAGAAAATTCCTTCAAAACTTCAAGATAGAGTGCTTCACTGTTACTGGCATGCTTGATACCCTTTACTATATCGAGTCCTTCATAAGTAATGTCCTCTTCACATTCAATTGCTTTTACTTGAGATGCCTCTGTAGATGTATCAGAGAGATATATGGAAAGCGCTGTATAGAGTTTTCCTATATTAAGTGGTTTGGCTAAAAAGGCATTGATACCGCTGTTGAACATTTTTTGAATTTCACTGTCTAAGACCAATGCCGTAAATGCAACGATAGGCAAGTCATCAAACTTCTTGTCAAGACGTATCATCTGTGTAGCTGCATACCCATCCATGATAGGCATATTGATATCCATAAGCACCAGATCAAATTGCTCTCTGCTTTCCTTCACCATATCCACAGCTTCTTGTCCATTATTTGCGACAGAGATATGCATACCCGAAAGGTGTAGTAAGTTGATCAATACTTTCTGATTGATAAGATTATCTTCCACAATAAGTATATTTTTATCAGAGAAATCTCTAAAGCTGTTCTTTGTAATACCTTTTGTCTCAATGATGTGCGCCTTATGTGTTTGTATGCGTTGGATATCAGCCTTTTTTTCTTCTTTCATATCAATAGGCGTTTTGATATTATAGATATCTACGATCATTTCAAAAATACGTTCTTGATTGAGTGGTTTGAAAAGATGTGTATCTATCACCTCATTCACAAAACTTTTTTTATCAGATTGCAGTAATGAATTGAGTGCGATGACCTTCAGCTCTTTTTCCATCTTAATTTTTTTGAGATATTCAACCAATCTGACACTAAAAAGACTCTCATGTAAAACAACAATATCAAAAGAGGTAAGATTAGGAATATTTTTCATAAATTCCTCTATAGAAAGTACCTTCACTTCATGTCTGAAATATGCGAACATTTTTCTGATAGCCAAAGCAGAATTATAATTTGTATCAACAATAAAAACTTTTTTCTCAATCAGTATTTTCTCTGGTAATCTATATTTTCTCTGATTGGTTTTTTCCACGATATCAAAAGGTAAGAAAAGTGTAAAGGTACTTCCTTTCCCTTCGATACTATGCACAGAGAGTTTTCCACCCATCATATTGACCAATTCATTGGCCACATAAAGGCCAAGCCCTACATACATACCTGTCTCTTCATCATAATACGGTACAAATAGGTCTTCTAATGCCTCAGGGTCAAGTCCTCTACCTGTATCAGAGAACTGGAACTGCAACTCAACATGTTCATCAAAGGTATCAAACATGGATATCTCTAATTTGATCTCATCCAAATCTCCCTGTTCCAAAATATGTTCAAGTATACTTTTGAGAGTTTGTCCTAAATGCAGTGAATCCCCGACTAAACGACGTGGTATATTTTTATCGATATCAAAAATAAGTTCAACTTGACTCCCCGAAAATTGCGTACAGATAGTACCTGACAATTCATTCAGTACGTTGTTAATGTTAAACACTTCATTGACTATTTCAATTTTTTTTGATTTTAATCGAAGAAAATCTATCAGTGCATTGGTGACATCTAAAAGTTTAGTTTCAACATTAGATAAGATCTCTACTTTATGCTTAATTAACTTGGATGATCTATCTATGGTTTTATGGCTTTTCTGGAGAGCCTGCTTTGCAATATCATGGATATTTTCACTCATATTGGTAAGGAGGAGATTTTGGTTTTTTTCCATTTCCAGCTGTTTGTCAAACATAGACTGGTGCAGCTGTTGCATCTTCTGTGATTGCTGAGACGTGATGAACAATATAGTAATGCCTACTAACCCCAAGGCAAATAAGGCAACCCATATCCAGAAAGTTTCTATGTCTGCACCTTCACTTGCCTGTGCATAATTCATCATACTTAAGCCTATGATGGCCATACTTATTTTATTAAAATGCATTTGATATTACCTTATTGTCTGTAATTTAATATTCTTCATGCTGACATTTCCCTGCTACAATTCTAGCAAAGGATTTTATTTTTTTACTTATTTAGAAGTATAATAGTTTATATTGGGTCCTACCCCACTAATACATCAATATTTTTACACAGGATGCTATAGCAAACAGATGCTAAGAGATGATAAAAGTTTGGGTACAATTTCACTATGAAATTAGCATGTATAGATGTAGGACTTAAACGTATAGGTGTGGCAATTTGCCTTGATGGTAATATAGTCGTGCCTCAAAATGCCATCCTACGAAAAAACCGAAACCAAGCTGCAAGAGATGTCAAGACTTTTTTAAAAGAGTGGGAAATAGAGAAACTGATCGTAGGTCTCCCTAAAGATGCTGAGAGTTCTGAAGAGATGGAAAGACGCATCAAACATTTTGTTTCACTGCTTGAGCTGGACATAGAAGTAGCCTATCAAGATGAACAAAGTTCAAGCATTGAAGCCAAAGAGCTTACCATGGGTATATTTAAACATAAAAAAGATGGCAAGATCGACTCCGTCGCTGCGAAAATCATCTTAGAGCGATGGCTTAAACACTAAGATCAGAGTTTCTGCTTTAAGCCCTGAATTCTTTTATAGGCTTTATTAATACTCTCTTCTTTCACTTCTCCACTTTGCACCAGTGAGGCTATGGTATCAACCAGTTTTTTTGTACTCACTGTTTTTCTAGGATCCAATTGATTCCCTATCAACAAGATGTCATCTCCTGCATTAATAGCAAGTTTCAGTGTATTTTTCAATCCATATTTTTTAGAGATCGCACCCATTTGAAGATCATCTGTGATCACCACACCATGGTAACCGAGTTTCCATCTTAATAGTTTTGTAATAGTCTCATAAGAAAGGCTTGCCGGATATTTAGCATCTATTTTTTTATTAAACACATGAGCGACCATGACCGTATCTGCCTTGTCTTTTAAAAGTCTATAGGGTTCTAACTCCACTTCTTTCCAAAGGTTCGTTACATCCACAAATCCTTTATGTGTGTCTCCTACCGAAGAACCGTGTCCAGGAAAATGTTTAATAGATGTAAGTACTCCATTGCTGTGCATCGCATCGATGAATGTATTGGCATACTTAGCTACCACCTGAGGATCTTTACCAAAAGAACGTCCTAAACCATGGATCACATGGTTTTGCATATTGATATCCAGATCAACTACAGGTGCAAGATCGTAATTGATCCCAACACTTCTCAATTCCTTACTCATCCTTGTATAGGTCTCGTTGATCTTACTTTGATCCATTTTGATCACATCCGAAGCTTTGGGGAACTTACCGTAAAAACCGTATTTACTTTTAAGTCTTTGAACCTTGCCACCCTCCTGATCTACAGCAATGAGTAACTTACCATCTGCACTACATGCCTGCAGCTCTTTGGTCAGTTTGGCTAACTGTGTTTTTGTAGCAATATTCTTTGGCTTATTTTTATCCACCGGGTTATAATCAAATAAAATCACAGCTCCAAGATTATACTCTGCTATATCTTTACAGATTTGACTTGCTTTTGGTGCATGTGTACCATGAAATCCGACCATCAGCATTTGACCTATTCTTTTCTCAAGTGCCAACTCCTGTGCCCATATTGTATTCACTGCAAACAGCACCAGTAATAAAACTTTTTTTATCATTAAAAATATCCTTCATTGTATCTTTATCCCGAATTTAATATTATAGTGTAACTACTCTTTATTTGCATACGGTTAACCTTGCTGTATTACACTACGACCATAAGAGCATCAAGGGACACCTAAAATACCCCCTCCCTTTTACATATCATTTTAGGACTCCTTTAAAATATTTTTCTCCCTTTAGTCCCAAAGATGCTCTTTGAAACACTTCCCCCTAACATCTTTTATCTATAATCAGATGTTTTATTAGTGTTCAGTTAACCTTATAATATTATAATCCCTTCATAAGAGCATCAGAAGAACTAGACCTGAATCTCCCTTTTATTTTATTTAGGTCTTTTTTCATATCATTTTCCCTCCTCCCTTTTTTGTACCCCTGATGCTCTTTGAAAAAATTTTTACCTAATTCAAAATAATTACACGATTTTTACATCTTCATAGTGTATAATCTGCTAAATACTATTTAAAGGCCCATTTATGAAAAAATTATTTACAGTGACCCTTCTATTTTTTTCACTCTTGACATATGTTCAGGCAGCTGAAAATGAAAACCCTTTAGCAGAAATGACTATGACAGACATTACAGGAAAAACATATAATGTTACAGGTACAGAACAGGGTCTTAACATTAAAGGGCTTGAGGGGAAAGTGATCTTCTTAGAGTTTTTTGGACACAAGTGTCCCCCTTGTTTAGCATCGATCCCACACTTGATCAAGCTACAAAAAAAACATCAAGACAAATTAGCCATTGTCGCTATTGAAGTACAAGGGTACAACAATGAGCAAACCAAAAAGTTTGCAAAAGAGAAAGGGATGAACTACATTACGATCTCTGAAGAGAAAGCTTCTGAAGTTGTAAACTATATCCAGCAAAGAGCACAATGGAAAGGAAGTATTCCTTTCCTCGTAGCTTTAGATACTAAAGGTGATGTACAATTTGTTCAAGCCGGTATGCTTCCGGAAGCATCACTTGAAGAACTTATCTCACAACTATCACAACCAACAAAATAGTGCTCTAACTTAATCTCACGATACCGTTGTGTATCGTGATAACGCCTTCAAGTTCTGCCTCATACACCCTGTCACCAAACTTTTTAATACTCTCATCAAATGTAGGTGTGGTTTGACAAAAATAGAAGAAATCATCTTTTTCCAACTCATCTTTCGCGATCTGACCAAACGTAGATGCAAATACCTCTATATCATGTATGGCTGTTGCCTGCTTATCCTGTAACAACTGGTTCGTACCCAAACTTTCACCCAGTCTCTGAGGAAGTACAAATATCTCTTTCCCCATTTTCAAAGCATACTCCACTGAACGCATGGAACCACTATTCAGATCTGCCTCTGTAACGATCAATATATCTCCAAGTGCAACGACCAGTTCATTCCGTACCACAAAGCTCCACCCTGTTGCTCTGAACCCATCATTAAATTGGCTAAGCAACAGTCCTTTGTTCTCTATACACTCTATAAGCCCTTTATTGACTGCAGGGTAGCGTATATCCAGTCCATTAGCTACAACAGCAATAGTATTCTCTTCCCCTGCTCCAGTGTGTGCTATGGTATCCACTCCCATCGCGGCACCACTAACTACACATACCCCTCGTTTGGCTAAAGCACTGGCAAGCGTATAAGTAAACTGTCGTGTATAGTTTGATGGTCGTCTTGTTCCCACAATAGAGACTTTAGGGCGTTTCAGTAGATCCAGCGCACCCTTATAAAATAGAGTAGAAGGGTACTTCTTCATACCCTCCAAACTGGGTATATGCTGAATAAGTGTTTGACTCATACGATGCCTTTTTAGGCCTATGATATCATAGCGGTGTATCCATCAGGAAAAATATTACAAATTGTCATACTTTTGAAAAGAGTATGGCAATTCAAATTGTGCCCTGACCAAAAGGAGGAAATGCCCTTGGGGTACATATTATTGATAGAGCTCATCAATATAGACTAGATCTACCTCGCTGAAGATACTTCCTGCACTTGAAAGTGCTTTCATAGTTGCCTTATGGGGATGTCCTATAGCGATAGCATGGCCTTTTTTCTTCGCCATCTCTACCGCCTTTTGAAGCTGTCTATGAATGTAAGGGACATTATGTTCATTATCTATAAAGACGTCTCTTGCGACATAGGCATCCCCATATTCATCTGTGATCTTAGGGACTTTAGTTGAAGCGATGGTTCTACTATCAACAAAAACGAACCCTTCTTTACGAAGTGCTGTATAAAGTGTCTGCATCGCATTATGATCGTCTGTAAATACAGAACCTGTATGGTTGTTGACATACCGTGCAGTAGGAAAAAGCTTTCGAAGTTCTTTCACTCTAGCCTTTATCTGTGCGTTGCTAAAGTTTGTAATGAGTGTTTTAGACTGTCTGTTAAACTGTGCACTTCCTGATTCCATAGGTAAATGGATCATATAATGTTGTAATCCTTCAGCCAAGGTATGCGAAGTCATAGAACGCTCTGAGGGAGGAAAGATAGATGGTGTCATTTTTATACCCGTAGCTGCTATCTTATTTAACTGACTTCTGGTTGACACATCATCGATGATAATAGCAAGTTTCGGTCTTCCCGTCCTCTCTACCAATCTCACGCTTTTCTCTTTTTTTACCTCTACGAACTCTACTTTTTTTACAATCTTCTCTTCTTTTCTTTTTTCCCGGGTTAAAGGCTTTGTGGTCGTTTTCTTTTCTTCTTTTGTTGTTTTGGATTTTTGTGCTTCTATCTTAGAGAGAGCCTCTAAAAGTTGTTTCCTACTGTCTATTTCATACGTCTTATAGGTTTGAGCTATGGGTGTTTGACTACTTGCCTTGGCATTCTGTCCCAAAAAATATCCAAAGGCGACCAACAGTATCATCCATAAGACACCCAACACGATATAGATACTTTTTTTGAAAGCAGGTTTCTTTTTCGTTTTTCTGCGTCTTCTTTTTCTAGGTGTATTCTGAGAAGATGTCGTATTTGTTTTTTTGGATTGCGTTGCCATAAAGTCCACTAGTTTTAATTTTCAACTATTGTAGCGAAGAAGCATTAAAAGAGGTTAATATTTTATATGTTTAAAGAAAAAGGGAAAGAAATAAAACTAACTAAAGATTTTTGTTGATTTGTGCTTAGATTTGAATGTTTGGGTAAGTGAAAAAAACAACTAACTAAAGATTTTTAGTTAGTTTTCTGTAGGTTTGGGTGTCTGGACGAATGAGGCTACGAGTAGTAGCTGACTGAGTCCATCACCCAAAGATGCAGTGAAATAACTAAAAAGATTAGTTAGTATCTTGGTCTACTATTTTACCTGCAGAGATCCAAGGCATCATTTCACGAAGTTTATTACCAGTTTTAGTGATAAGTTTTTCTTTGTCATTTGTACGCTCAGCATTCATACGAGGATAACCTGCTTGACCTTCAAGGATGAAATCTTTTGCAAATCTACCATCTTGAATTTCAGTTAAGATATCTTTCATCGCTTGTTTTGACTCAGCGTTGATAACTCTCTTACCAGAAACATAATCACCGTACTCAGCTGTGTTTGAGATAGAGTATCTCATGTCAGCGATCCCACCTTCGAACATAAGGTCAACGATAAGCTTAAGCTCGTGAAGACATTCAAAGTATGCAAGTTCTGGAGCATAACCCGCTTCAGTCAATGTTTCAAAACCAGCTTGTACCAAT
>NZ_JBFFOH010000003.1:0-58715 GCF_041562805.1 Sulfurovum sp.
ACTAGAAGCCATTAAATACTCATCGTAGAGACAAGATAAAGGAGTACAAATGTATGAGAAGTTTAATGGCTTAAGACAGTGTATCATGACGCTGTCACATTTATGTCACATTGGAAAGATTAGGATAAACCTATATATTGTAACATAAGTGAATAGACCAAAACTCCTATTTTAAAATAGGAGTTTTGGTCTATTAGAAAGGATAAAAATATGTTAAACTATAAATATACTATATTAAGGGATACTAAATCATGCCGAGTAACAAACCAACGCTAGAAGATGCACATAAGAAGATAAAAGAAGAGCTAAACAAACTCATAGAGAGCCATCGTATTGAACATGATGTTTTTTATCAGGCTCTGGAAGAGGTTTTATTTTCTATTGCACCACTTTATCTTGCTGATGAAAAATATGCTAAACACAACATTATCAGAAGATTGGCAAATCCTGACAGAATTATAAAGTTTAAAGTCGAATGGATGAATGATAAGAATGAAATTAGGGTTAATACCGGATACAGGGTTCAGTTTAACAATTCACTTGGGCCATATAAAGGGGGGCTTCGTTTTCACCCATCAGTAAATGAAGGTATTTTGAAGTTTTTAGGATTTGAACAGATCCTTAAAAATGCACTTACCGGATTGCCTATAGGTGGAGGTAAAGGGGGAAGTGACTTTGATCCAAAAGGTAAAAGTGATTTTGAAGTAATGAAGTTCTGTACTTCGTTTATGCGAGAACTGCACAAATACATCGGTCCACGCATGGATGTTCCTGCGGGAGATATAGGTGTTGGTGCCAGAGAAATAGGATACCTTTTTGCTGAATACAAAAGGATCACTACAACTTTTGACGGTGTTTTAACAGGTAAACCTCTTTTCTTTGGGGGTTCTCTCGGGCGTACAGAGGCCACAGGGTATGGAGTGGTTTATTTTACTGAAGCGATGCTTGAAACGGAAAAGAAAGAAGGTCTGGAAGGTAAGACCTGTACCGTAAGTGGTGCGGGGAATGTGGCACTCTATACCATAGAAAAGCTTTATCAGCAAGGGGCCATTCCTGTTACATGTACAGACTCAAAAGGAACGATCTATGATGCCAGAGGTGTAGATCTAGAATACTTGAAAGATTTGAAGTTTAATCGTCGAGGATCTCTAGAAGAGTATGTTTCAAAACATCCTGAAGCGATTTATATTCCTGTCTCAGAATATCCTGAAGGAGGTCATGCAGTATGGAACATAGAGACTTATGCTGCTTTCCCTTGTTCTACACAAAATGAGCTAACTGAAATAGATGCAAAAAATCTAATCAAAAACGGTTGTGTCTCTGTGACCGAGGGGGCCAATATGCCGTCTACTCCAGAAGCCATGGAAACCCTTTTGACAAATAAAGTCTGTTTTGGTCCAGCTAAAGCAGCCAACGCAGGCGGGGTTGCTGTAAGTAATTTTGAAATGAGTCAAAATGCCTCTATGCTTAAGTGGACTTTTGAAGAGGTTGACGCCAAACTTAAAACGACTATGTATGATATTTGTCAAAATATTGCTGACACTGCTAAAGAGTATGGTGTCGAAGGAAACTATGTAGATGGTGCAAATATTGCCGGATTCAAAAAAGTTGCAGATGTCATGATCGCTGAGGGAATATAAATGAGTGAAAATACTTAATCTTCGGTGGTGTTGCGGGTGCTGCATCTAATATATCAGGAGTTCAACATCCACTCAGTAGCAAGATAAAAAATACAGATAAACCTATGAATATTTTTTTCATTTGCTTTGCCTTTCGTATATTTTATATTATATCAAGTATACTGTGGAAATCAATATCCAGGGGTTTGAATGAAAAATATTTTGTTGATTGTTTTGTTGAGTGTGTTTGGTCTTGCCAAAGAAGTGAAGCAAACTACTTATGCTTGTGAATTTAGTACTTATGCTACCGAGAAAGGTAGTTTCCGTGGTGATGTCATGAGATTAACAATTGTTACAAATGATAGTAACGGTACATATACTATGAAAGGTAAGAATAAAGTATCTCAAGGAAACATCATTAGAGGTGACAAAGGATTATCTTTTATTAAAGTGACAAGACTTGGGAATATCACGACAACTACGATGAGCATCATTCCTCCTATTGAAGATCCGCAAAAAGCGGTTCATAGTAGAAATATCCTTTCCGGTGGGAAACTTTTGGCAAGTCAATACTATGGAACATGTCAGCTTGTGGAAGAAATTCAAACTAAAAAAGTACGTTTTCATATCTCAAAAGAAAAAAGAAACTGGCTGTACAAAAAACTGAATATCAAAGCAAAACTAAAATCGCTTCCAAAAAAAGATGCTAAATATGTCCTTTCAGCACTCGAAGGTGTATTTCCTTCAAGACTCGAAATGGAAGAAGATATGAGTATAGAGGGGATGATCCTTGTATCAAAGATCATGGATAGTGCGACTAAATAAAACCCTTTTATAGACTTTTATGCTTATCTAGTCAAACTTAAGCTCTTCACTTAATTTTGTGAAGAGCCACTTTTCTATTTGATTACCTCTCACTTTTGCATATTCGGCAGCTTTTACTTTTACCTTAGGTATAAGTTCTTCAATAGAATATTGACCGAGAACTCCCAGTGACTTAACACCAGGTCTACCATAGTAAGCTACTATCATTTCATTTTCAGTAGGAAGTTCTTGTGTTACGTTAGTAGTATCTGCTGCTGATACAGATCCTGTAAGACCATATAGTGAAAGGCGATCGACATTGTAATACCTGTAAAGGCAGAGCGTATTTTTAATTTTTAATCTCATTCTTTATTACTTTCCCTTTTCATGTAATGTATTAATAATCACATTTCTTTCTGACACTAAATATCCAAAAACAATAAATTATAGTTTTAACTTGATTTTACCTTTATCATAACGATATACTTAGCATTATTGCTATATCAAAAGAGCCATAATTGTGTATAAAATAAAAAGGAAATAAAATGTCAAAGTTGTTAAAAAGTACGATGGTCGGTCTGATGATCGCAGGATTTACAGGATGTGCACAAAATACAAGTGATATTGAAGTCATAGCTTTAAAATCTGAAAAAGCTAATCTAGATGGGTACAAAACATATCAGATAATTGATCAGAGTGGTTTTGTACAGGATCCAAAAGGAACGCCGATCCCGACTAATTTGGATGTAAGTGCAGAGATACAACAGATAGTCAATGCCGAGCTGGCTAAAAAAGGCAAAATGGCAGTAACAGCGAATCCTGATTTCTATGTTGCCTATCTTGCAGCTGCAGATATGGATGCTATCAAAGAGAAAGTTGATAAAGAAGGAAAAATAACGATTGAAAATGCTCCGGATGCAGCAATGTTATTGACTCTTATCGATGCAGATACGGCGGAGATCATCTACATCTCTTCAGCAGAAGGCGATGTAAAAGGGTTACCTGCGGATCAAATGAAACAACGTTTGAACTATGCCATCAAAAAGATGCTTGGTAATATGTAATTTTAGACTACTAAGCTTTCCGGGTTTTCCCGGATAAGCCTCTCTCTTTTTATAACAAAGTATACTTCGTCACTTTTCCTCTTCACGCTAACTTCATTCAATATTTATGTGCTTTTATCATCTTTTTGATGCACACGAATATCGATCGGTTTACTGGTATCAAGATGTATATCTCGTTGAGGGAATGCAATAGATATACCTGCTTCATTAAACTTTTCATTAATGGTTTTATTCATTTCTGTAATAATATTTGTACGATTTTCTACCGTAGGTAAATAGGCCCTTAAGCTAAGTTGCAGCGCATTATCGCCAAAATTTTCGAAGGCAACAAATGATTCAGGGGAGTCAAGCACATTCTTATTTTCGGTGGCTGTTTCTTTCAACAGTTTCATCGCTTTTGGTACATCACTTCCATAAGCAATGCCCACAGGGATCACAACCCTTACCGTCTGATCAGACAATGTCCAATTGAGCAATTGTTGAGTGATGAATTCTTTGTTAGGTACCAGTAATTCCTGTCTGTCCCAGTTGACAATAGTAGTCGCACGGATCTGGATACGGGTCACTGTACCTGTAACGTTACCTACCGTCACAGTATCGCCCACTCTGATAGGTCTCTCGAATAAAATGATCAAACCACTGATAAAGTTAGCTACGATCTCTTGTAGACCAAACCCTATACCAACACTAAGGGCAGCAGCAAGCCATTGAATCTTCGACCAGTCAGCACCTATAATATTGAAAAAGGACATAGCTCCTACAGCAACGATCACATAACGAAACAATGTAGTTGCTGTATAGCGTCCACCTACTGTAGACTTCTGGTTCTGCAGCAATACAAATTCCAATAAGGCTGGTAATCCCCGCGATGCAATGATAGTGATAAGAATCACTATTATCGCAAAAATCAGATCTCCTAACGTTACTGGCACCATCATATCCACTCCATCGACCAGTCCTACACTACTCCAAAGAGAGATATCATTCAGGAAGTTAAAGGCAGGTAAAAGAGGTGACCAGATAAACCATAGACCTACTATCGCACCTGAGAAAAGCATTGTATGTAGTAACTTCCGGCTTTTTATACCCAGATCAACAAGGTCAACTTCCGGTTCATCATACTCCGAGATGGGTTCATCTTGACCTAAATTACTTTCCCTGTTTTTTTCCATCGCCTCTTTTAAGATCCTCGCCTCTTCCCGACGTGCCAAAATAGCTTGGACTTCAAGTCTTCGGTTTACTAATAGCATCCAACGTGCGAGCATTCCTTGAATAAGGACAAAAGCATAGATCATCCAGATCGTTATAAACAAGTTATGTGTTAACATACTAGCTGTATTGAGGTAACCAAGAAGCACAAGAATGACTGTGACAATTATCAACGCGATGAAAAACTTTTCCCAGATGAATCTGTAACGTACTATGAGATGATCAGTATTTTTCTCAAAGTACTTGCTAAGTACACCACCCTTGGGTGTAAACGTTCTAAAAAGAAAAAGTCCTATAGCACCAATGATAGTCAATAAACCCAGAAGTGTAAGTACCCCACTAATTCCTACACTCTCCAGAGTCACACTGTAAATCGCGATAAATATAGCGGGCAAGAGTAACACCATCAAGAAACTTATCTCTTTATGCAGTTTTACAGCGATCTTCTCTGGCCAACGAAAATGCTTCACAGCGACTCCATCGCGGATAGCTATATCAGCGAAGAAAAGGAGATAAAAAAAGTCGATAGAGGTACGCAGAATAGCTTTTGACACTGCATTTGAAAACTCACTGGGTTCAGCAGCCAATGACAGTTGCCAACCAGTTATCATAAATAAAAGCGGTAAAGGCAGTGAAGCTAAAGCCGTCCAAAAAAGTGCTTCAACAGTATAACCAAAATGATCGGTACGAATACTCCGTATTTTTTCGTTTGTAGCCCTTGCAGAACTTAAAAAAAATTTTCTCATAAAAATAAGAACAACAAGAAAAAGCATTAAAAGACTAATTGTAAATTGAGATCTAAGCTGTACTAGCAGAATGTTGCCCACAAGTATCCAATTGGATGGTGACAGAAACTGTTCAAGTTCTCCTGGCAAACTTTTAAACATAGAAAGACTAACCGGTTTGGTACTACGGATCCACAGAAGGTTTTCAGCTAAGAAATTATTATATGCTTTCACCACATTCATGAGTTTCAGTAAAGAAGTATCAAGTTCTCCTAATGCACGTGAATAAGAAGATTCCAGTTCAATAAGCTGATTCAGAAGTGCTTGACGGCTCAGTGCAAGATCTTTAAGTTCTGTACGAATTGATTCAACCTCATTTTGAGGTAGACCCTGCATAAACTCTGTCAGATAGGTATTAATGTCACGTAACTGCTTATACTCTTCTGCATACTGGATCTGTTCCAATCCAGACTGAGAAATACGTTTTTTTAAGCGACTGACCTCACTTTGCATAACGGAGACCTTAGGCATCGTATTATATTGTTTGATCAATATTTCACCGTAATCTTGGTTCATCCCCGCGATCTCAAGTTTTTGCTTGATACTGCTGAGAGTATCTCCAATACGCTTGGCACTTACACGATTGTTTCTCTCTGCAACAGAAATATCCTCAATATTAAGAGTAGTTGCTTGGAGCTTCTCTCCCAGTGCAACATTCTGCTCTGCTAATTTACGTACCAGAGGATGCTTATCTTTAGACTCTTCTTTGGTGATCTCAACTTGCTGCTGTACCAGTTTAACTTCTGCAAGTCGGCGTTTATTGAGAAGCTCATTTATTAACTTTATATATATCGTCATATATTTGACTTTACTTTCGGCAACATCACGTTTTGCCTTAAGTAATTTTATACGCTCCTCGTAACTCAACAGTTCTTGATCAAGCATATTGATCTCAGAGCTAATTGCAATTGACTGCGTTTCAAGCACCCATTTTTTTGCCTGTGACATCACAGCCACATCACCTTCAGATGATGACTTAGTTGTAGTTATGGCATCTAGTTTACTCTTCAGCTCAATTAATCTCTCTCTGGCAATATGTGGCCTTGTATTCTGAGTCACTATTTGATTGTCGAAATCAGACAATCTTGCTTCGATGGACGACAGATTAGCTTTTTCTTTTTCTTCTAGTTCTACGAGTTCTTTCAGTGTTTTTGTTTCCAAATCTTCCAAGAGTTTTTCAGGTAACATCTCTTCTTTCTCTTTTAGTAGATTGAGCAATTTTTCTATTTCTGCCGGTGCATTTTTTCGAGCCTCTGAAAATGATTCTGTATTTGCCACAAAGAATTGTTCTTTCTCGATATTTGCCAATGACAAATTGTAAAGCTCTATGAGCTTTTTCTTAGATTCTTCATCAAGATCTCTTTGATCAATTTCTTCGATCTTACTTTTAATCACTTCTGAATTCACACCAGATATCATTTGATTACTATTTTCTTCAGCTCCCAATGACCATTGTGTAACAAGTAGAAACAACAATCCTGTCATCAATATGATGCGTAAAAAATTCTGTACAATATCCCTCTTCATACCCATTCCTTCATATACAATTTTTGTATTTCTATTTATCACACTTAAACACACTAAGGAAGAGTCGAAAATAAAAAATCCTTCTTTATTTCCAAAACTAACCCTTTTATACTCTTATTATATCAAATCCTATTTTTCTCGTAATTAAGTGTCATGATATTTTAGTTTAAAATTCAAAACCAAACATCAGGTTGGTTTGTGTTTTATTGTTTCCTATTGAAGGATCAGGGTTGCTGTCATTGATATAATCGAAGGAAAGTTTCGTTGTAAAAAATTCATATACAGGTACAGTGAAAGCTAAATTTGCCCGTGTTAACCAATCTTCATTAGGATCTGTAAAACTTGGAAAATACACAACCCTTCCATCAATCTTTACTTTGTTGATGAGATACACATCCTCAATTAGATATTCCCCAGTCAATCCCAGTGCGGCTGCTGTATAACTTGAATCCCCATAGAGAGTATTATCTGTATATCTTGTCCAAACATATGCCAAACCTATCGACGGTTTAATCCAACTGCTTTTACCCAGTTTAAAATTGTGACCATACCCAGCTGTTGGGACCCATCGTGCATCAATATTTCTTATACGATCATATTCACCTATCAAGGCACCATACAGAAAGTTATCACGATCATAAAAATATCGGTTACCCACCATAATAGACAATTCATCTGTAGTCTCAGTCTTTGGAATACCAGGCGTTTTTTTCGTTTCATATTCATAATCAAAATGAAGGTAAGTCTCATTTTGTGCTTTTTTTCGTAAAAGGTTGGCTTGGACTCTAATTTCATCCGTAACGCTTGACCCACTCTCAAGCTCAAGTCCAATACTAAAATTTCCCTTGAGGTAAGGTACTTTATTGCGCACATAATTTTCAACTGACGGGTCATCTTCTATGGTCATTGCAAAATGATCAATATCAGTGATCTTAACCACTTTGGTTGTACCTGCACTTTGCACTTTTAAAGATTCCTGATCCACAATCCCTACAACTCTTCCATTAATTCTTTCATCTCCATATGAAATGTTGTAACGATATTTTGTATGGATCGCATCAATATCTTTATAAGCTATATGGTTGATCCCATCAATATTGACAAGTCTAAATGAGAGCTTATGAGGTCCAATATTTGTGATTTTGCCTTTAAGTACCATTCCATGGACTTCAATCGTATCCATTACAACTTCTTTTTTAGATTTATCGTTAGATATATTTCCACCTGCAAAAACAAAAGAACTAAAAACCAACATCAGTGAAACAAATACCATTTTTAAACCGGATACCATAACATTCCCTTTACACAACATCTTATATAAATACTAAAGTACTATTATTATAGCACGGTAAACAATCACTATCACGTTTTTATAATTCCTATGAAGAAGTAAACAGAGAAAAACATGACAATTTGACATATTTCTCACATTATTTTTTAAAATAGACTATCATTATATATCTATGATAGAAGGAGCCAAAGGTGGATGGTATGATAAAAGTAATGTACACAATAATGTGTAAAAATGACGTAAGTAAAACACTGAGCTTGGCAGATATATTTGCCAATGAGAAGGTTGAAAAGGCCATCAAGAGTGAGTTTGCCAAAGGTTTAAGAAACCTTGTGATCTCACACAAAGAAGAGGCCGAAGTTTTTCTAAAAACAGAAAAAGAAGTTTTTGAAGTAACCGTAAGTAAAAACGATTTCGCAGACCTACTGGAACTTGCAGAAGAAGATGCTCGTAAACATAAGCGTATCAAAAAAGAGTGCGATGGAGTGGAATTGGTTGATATTTGTACGGTTGAGTAGGTTTAGGGCTGATTTTTCA
This sequence comes from Sulfurovum sp., assembly GCF_041562805.1. Taxonomy (GTDB): domain Bacteria; phylum Campylobacterota; class Campylobacteria; order Campylobacterales; family Sulfurovaceae; genus Sulfurovum. The sequence continues at coordinate 8,837 of NZ_JBFFOH010000003.1, forward strand.
TGCTATACTTAGTCAAAATAAATAATAATAAGACACTATGGCAAAGAAAAAGAAAAAATACTTTATAAAACTCAACAACAAAATACGAAACTATTTTAATGGTCTTCCTTTTGATGAAGGAGTCACTACACTCGATGAAGATAAACTTATAGAGCTCATTATGCTGCTTGAGATCACCCTTTCCTCGCACACAAAAGAAGAGATGGTACGTGCACTCAGACGTGTCTGGAGTGAAGGTGAAGCTGTATCTAGAGAAATGATAGTCTCATACCTCACACAGAGCTACAAAGCTGTACCTTATGCAGGACATATTAAACGTCCTTTGGACAAAGTAGAAAAGATACTCCAGCTCTTAGGAGATGTCAAGTACACTAAGCATGAAGAGAACCTGCTACTTGAAGCATTTATAGACGTTAAAAGTACCAAGATCACAGAAGAAAAAGTCCTCAATAAACTTGCTTATTTACGTATGAGAACTAGACTTCACACACTGGAGAATTCTTTAGAGGTAGTGTTCAATTCCCTCAATGAAATGGACTTTTACCACAGCTTCACTTTTGCCTTACAAAGCTTCGACTTCAACAAGCTTCTTTTATGTACCACAGTCACTCTACCCATGGATGAACTTTGGGATTTGAATGACAAAGAGATCGTCACTAAACTTCAATCCATTAAAGAAGAAACCATAACCAAAAAAACTGCGGAGATAGAACATTTTCTTACCCACATCAAAGAGGATGGACATGTCTATTTAACTGAGCAGGAAGTAAATACTGCTCTCAAAAGCATGACGCCAGAATCATCACTCTACCATGCGCCTATTCCCTTTGGAACTGTTGAGAAAATATTAACTAATATTAGTGATAAATATGAGGTCTATGAAAGCACTGATCATATCATCATAGAGAAAGAGAAAAACCATGATCTCTTTGGTACGACACTCTTCTATCTTACTTCTGTTTCCTATGAAAAACCTTTCTTATACAACCTCATTTGGAGAGGCGAAGAACCTCCGGTTAAAGAAGATATCAACAGAGTAAATGATGACTTACTTGCACACTTCAAAGTCGCCATAGATGATGTATTTGATGACATGAAAGAAGAGAGTGAAAAACTGGATATCGAAGAAGAAAAACTGCATGAGTTCATCGTCCGTTTTGTGGAACCACAGATACGTTCTTCCGGCGTCTTAAAGTTTAGAGAAAAAAGTAAACGACGTATACTCTTTCACTTTGGAGACTACATCAAACCTCTGCTTGAAAAACAAAAGCGTGAAGAGTTATTGGCTAAAACCATTCGTGACTTTAAAAACCTTTTTCCTCTCGCCCGTGAACTCAAGCGGAAAATAGTATTTCATGTGGGACCTACAAACTCAGGTAAAACATATACTGCTCTCAAAGCTCTGGAAGAAGCAACAACAGGTTACTACCTTGCACCACTTCGGCTACTTGCACTTGAAGGATATGAAAACCTTAAAAAAGAAGGTGTAGCTGTCTCACTTATCACCGGTGAAGAAGAGATCATAGACGAGGAGTCTACACACATCTCTTCTACCATAGAAATGATGAACGCTGCAGTCGATGTCGATGTCTGTGTCATAGATGAGATCCAAATGATATCTGACCGTGATAGAGGCTGGGCATGGGCAAATGCACTTATGGGTATACCTGCCAAAAAAGTCATCCTTACAGGTTCCTCGAATGCACTCAAGGCCGTGGAAGAACTCTGTGAATACCTGGGTGAAGAGTTGGAAGTCATCCATTTTGAACGTAAAAATGAACTGGTCATGATGGAAAAGCCTACTTCTATGAAACAAATAGAACCGCAAACAGCCGTCGTAGCCTTTTCCAGACGTGATGTGCTCTCACTCAAACAACAACTCAGTGAAAAGTACTCTGTCTCTGTTGTATACGGTAACCTCTCACCTGAAGTCAGACGCGAAGAAGCCAGACGTTTCAGAGAGGGTGAAAGCCAGATACTTGTCTCCACCGATGCCATAGCCATGGGACTCAACCTCCCTATCAAGACCCTGCTCTTTTCCAAAGACAACAAGTTTGACGGCTTGCGCAGACGTGAGCTTCTCCCTACTGAAGTACTACAGATCTCCGGACGTGCCGGACGTTATGGCTTTGAAGAAAAAGGGTATGTAGGTGCCTTGGATGAAAATGCCCTTAGCACAATCACCTCTGCCTTTCATACACCACTGCCAGACTTGGAACTGCCTGTCTCAGTCATGGCAAGTCTAGAACATGTCATGCTTATAGGTGAGATACTTGAAACAGATAACATTTTGGATATCTTGGCATTTTTCGCAGACAACATGGAATTTGAAGGTCCTTTTGTTGCAGCGAACATCGATTCTATGCTTGAGATAGCCGCTATCGTCAGTGAATACACACTAGACCTGAAAACACGCTTTTTCCTATCCTGTGCACCGGCGAGTATCTCATCACCTTACATAGAGTCCGTTTTTCATCGTTATATCCGTCAGATAGAAGCAGGCGGAAAAGTACTCTACATCCCACCAAGAGACCTACCTGCTTTTGCACAAACGAATGATATGCTGCTTAATGCAGAAGACAGAGTAAGAGAGATCTCACTCTATCTATGGCTATCCTTCAAGTTTCCGGACACTTTTGAAGACACAAAACAAGCCATTGCCGCCAGAGTAAGACTAAACAACTTCATAGAGAATTCCCTTAGACAGGGACACTTCACAAAGCAGTGTCGAAGATGCGGTAAAGTACTTGACTTTTCTTACAGATTTTCTATCTGTGATCAGTGTCATGGTCAAAACAAAAGAGGTACAGGATCTTCAAGTCATGGTGGGTATAGAGGACGCAGAAGAAGATAGACTTTCTACCCTCTTCTACCATCATGATTTTCACTATGCTATAATTATGTATATGTATTCTAATTGCCATAAGGTCTCAATAGTGTATAACAAAAAATTTCACAGTAAAACAAAATGCATATAAGAACAGTGAGCACTAAAAGTCAAATACAAGCCATTGAATCCCTTGCGCATGAAATATGGCATGAGCATTATACACCTATCATCGGTAAAGCTCAAGTTGACTATATGCTGGAAAAGTTTCAGTCTGTTAAATCCATAGAGGAACAGATAGACAATGGCTTTTTATACTTTTTATGTGAACATGACAATGTCCCTGGGGGTTATATGAGTGTGAACATTAGAGGAGAAGAATTGTTTTTAAGTAAAATTTATGTTGCCTCAGTAAATCGTAGAAAAGGGTATGGGAGAGAAATGGTAGCATTTCTTGAGGATCTGGCAAGAAAAAAAGCACTTAATAAAATTTCACTAACGGTAAACAGATATAATACCAATAGCATTCATATGTATGAAAAAGTTGGTTTTAGTATCTGTGGCAGTGTGATCCAGGATATTGGCAATGGCTTTGTCATGGATGATTACAAAATGGAAAAAAGCTTATAGTTTTTATAAAGGAGCGAAAGATGAAACAATTCAATAGTTATATACTCATATCTTTACTCTTTTTTTCAAATCTATATGCCTATGATCTGAGTGTGTCAGAGAGCCAAGATACAAATATATCTCTTAAAGAAGTAGAGAGTTGTAGAGAGTATATTCCTAAAAAAAGAAAATCCTCAAACAAGTTCTATAGAAAATTTAAAAAACTCTTTTCGGACTATGATAAAACCTGGGTTGAAGATATGATGACCTATTCTGTTGATATGGTTATGCCTGACGAAGTAATGCTGGCGACTGAAGATGTTATGGATCATAGAGATGAAAAGGGATTGGGTTATCATGCAAAAGATATTCCCAAAACATTAAGTACTGATGCCTATAACATCATGTTAACAACCGTATACTATCATTTTCAGGATGTCGCACGCATAACTGAGGAATTATGGGAAGATGATGCCTGTGATCCAGGTACTTTTACCTATGACATCAATAAAGAGCCAAAAGAACCTTTACTCCATTTAAAAGCAAGTGATAAAAATGCTAGAGGCGTGACTCAAAACGGTATTGTTTTACCCCTAAACGAGAACTTTCCTGAAGCTTTGTACCCTTATGCTGTAAGACCAAATGGTTGCAGCGCAGAAGGACTACAGGATGTATATGATCGTGCTAATGATTTCTCAAATGATGAGCCTTGGCTTAAAAAAGCATGTGATAACCATGACAGATGTTATTTTACAGAAGGCACTACTTCCAAAGATTGTAACGCTCAGTTTATTATTGAAGCCGTAGATGCCTGTAACCATATTAGTAATGAAGATACCCTACTTTATATGGGAATGAAAAACGCTTTTTGCGGCTTCAAAGGCTTGACCGTATCATCTGCTGCAAATGCATGTGCAGACAAATATTTTACAGAAGCACAAAGAAAACAAAGAGCATATAATCAATGGGTCAAAAGATATGAAGAAGCATATCTCAAAGCAAAACAATAAAATATAATAATATAAAATAAAAAGGTACTTACCTATGGCAGATATATTCACAGTGAAAGAAAAAAGTAAACTCCTAGAGTTTCTTTTTGCACATCTAGGCGGTTGGTCCAAAAAGACTATTAAGCAACGATTACAAGGTTCAAGTGTTGCTGTAAATGGTCAGATCACCACCAAGCATGATCATCCATTAAATACAGGTGATGTAGTAGAAGTAGGTGTGGTTAAAAAAGCTTCGACCCAGGCACAGACCTTACAAAAACTGGAGATCCTCTATCAAGATAAAGACATCATAGCTATCTATAAACCTGCAGGTCTTTTGTCGGTCGGGAACACAACAGAAAACAAACAACATGCCCTTGCCATTCTGAGGGATCAACTCTCACGAGGTAAAAATCAGGTGAAGCTCTGGCCTGTACATAGACTGGATAGAGATACCTCCGGTGTTTTACTTTTTGCAACCTCAAAAGAGATGAGAGAAGTCGTCATGGATAAATGGAGTATATCTGAGAAGATCTACCTGGCCATAGTCGAAGGTTCTCCAAAAGAAACAAAAGGAACCATAGACCAGCCATTAAGACCGGATGACAAAGTGTACCGTATGTATGTAGGGAAACACCCTGAGGCAAAACCTGCTGTGACTCACTATAAAGTCAAACAGTCTACAAAAGATAGATCTTTATTGGAAGTCAGTATAGAAACAGGAAGACAACATCAGATACGTGCACATTTGGCCTGGTTGGGACATAGTATCATTGGTGATGAGCGTTATGGAACAAAAGGTGAAAAGATGGGACTTCACGCAAAAAAACTTACTATTATCCACCCGGTAAAGAAAAAACCTATGAGTTTTGAAATGGATGCTCCCAGAGAGTTTTACGCTCTTCTCAACTAATACGCTATAATACGTATAATATAATCATAAAATATGACTAGTCATATGAGCCTACTGCTGAAAAATCACAGTGACAACAATATATTTTTGATAATTTGCCTAAATGGCAAGTTCATCATAAATATACAATTTTGTGCTTTGCTCAAAAAATGTCCTATTAATAGTTACACCAAGGAAATACCATCAAATCATTTGAAAAATTAAATTTACATCCCGATATTTTAAAAGCCGTTGCGCATGCAAAATATGAACAGACCACTGCCATACAAAATAAAGTCGTACCATTAGCACTCAAAGGTGTGGATGTACTGGGTGCATCAAAGTCTGGAACAGGCAAAACTGCTGCATATGTACTTCCCTTACTTAACAAACTGCAAAAAATAGTTAAAAAAGACCAAAAAGTATTAAGAGCTCTGATCATCGTTCCTACCATTGAACTTGTTGATCAGGTTTCCAGAACGATCAATGATCTGAGCAAATACCTGGACATTAAAAATGTGAAGATACAAGGCGGTATACCTAAAAGTACCCAGCTTGCAAGACTTTCACAAGGTGCAGACATTGTTGTTGCAACACCGGGACGTTTACAAAGTTTTATAGATGATAAGAAGATAAACCTTGAGCACATCAATACCGTCATACTAGATGAAGCAGACACGATGTTGGAACTTGGCTTCTTAGGTGAGATCAAAGCCATACTCAAACACTGTGGACAACCAAGACAAACCATGATGTTTTCTGCAACCATTTCACAGAACATCAAAAAGCTTGGAAAAGAGTTTATGCGTGATGCTGCAATTGTTGAAGTGAGCCAAAGACGTGATGTTGTTGACTTCATCGCTCATCGTGCATACAAAGTAGACAGGAAGAGAAAAGATGAATTGGTCGCTAAACTTATAGAAGACATGCATATGGAACAAGTGCTTTTATTTGCAAGTACTAAGGAGTCTGCAAATAAAATATATGAATACCTCAAAAGTCATCACATACGTACTTCCATCATACATGGGGATATCAATAGAGGCTCCAGAGCAAAATCCTTAGCACTGTTAAAAAGTGGAAAAACACAGGTACTGGTAGCCACAGACATTGCCGCACGTGGTATAGACATCAAAGAACTTGATATGGTCATCAACTACGATATGCCTGAGGGCACAGATGACTTTACACACCGTGTAGGAAGAACCGGTAGAGCAAATCATAAAGGATCTGTGATATCTATTATAACGGCTAGAGAATACAATCTTTTTTCAAAGATGGAAAGAGACTTAAAGCTCAACATAAAAAGAGATGTCTATCCAGGATTTGAGCTTACCGATACACAACCAAGACAAAAACAGCCAAAGAAAAAATCACTTATCGAAAGAAAAGGCGGCTTTGACTACCATAAGCAAAAAATGCAAAGAAGAGGACAAAGCAAGTCAGCTCCTGCAAAGAAAAAGCCAACGGGACGAAAGAAATAAAAGTAAAAATATCAGAGTAAAGGTGCAAACACCTTCATCATATTTTCAACTGCTTCACGCAGCTTAGAAGGTTTTTTCATCCCTCTGCTTGAATCGTTTATTAACACTTTCATCCATCCCTCCATACTCTCTATAAATTGGGGGGAATAGACAAAAGTAACTACTTCATAGTTAAGAAAAAGACTTCGGTTGTCCAGGTTCACTGACCCTACCATACCTCCAAGATCATCAAAGAGTATCGCTTTGGCATGGAGCATCTCTCCTTCATACAAAACCACATCAGCACCTATCTCATCAAGCTCACGCATGTAGGGGCTTCTGGCCAGATCTGCGAGCATATGGTCAGAGTTTTTAGGCGTGATCAACTTCACATCAACACCTTTATGATGTGCTATCACCAATGCCTGTATCATATTTTCATCTGGGACAAAATAGGGAGTCACTATCCATATACGTTCTTTCGCATTATAGATGGCATTTAAGAGTGCTTCATAAAGTGCATCAGTAGGTATATCTGGTCCAGAAGGAACCACTTGTACGATACTCTCTCCCTCATAGGTATCAGATATTTTAAGATCTGCTTTTTCTTCTTTTGTGGCATAGCCCCAGTCATTTTGAAAGATATGATAAAAATGATGGACAGAGGGTCCCCTCAAAAAGTAAAGAAGGTCTTCCCAACGTTTACTTCCGTCTGCTTGTCCCATATATTCATTACTGAGGTTCATACCTCCACTTAGCAGTGTGGTTTGATCGAAAAGATAGATCTTACGATGATTTCTAAGATTGATATAGTTTTGAAACGGTCTCTTCAAAATAGGAGTAAAAAATGCCACTTCGCCCCCAGCCTCTTTTAATGCATTAAAACCTTTTTGATTAAAACTGGCACCGAAAGAACCCACCAGATCCATCAGCAATCGTACTTTGACTCCTTCGTTTGCTTTTCTGGTCAATACATCTAAGATTACCTCTGTTGTTTTATCAAACTGAAAAACATAGGTACAGATATCGATACTGTATTTTGCACTATCAATTTCTTGGAGCATTCGTTCATAAGCTTCTGAATCATCGGTGATCAGTTCAAAAGTATTGCCTTTTGTTGCAGGGGGAATACCATTTTTTTTCAGAAGATTTTGAAAGGCATGATGAGGGTCATCCAATTCAAAAGGAACATGTTCACGCACATGATCAAATGTAACATACTCTTTTCTATGTTTTGGTTCACGTTTACGTATACCGATAAGAAAATAGAGTGGCACAACGATATATGGAAAAAAGAAAATTGATAACATCCATGAGATCATACTAGTTGGAGATCGTTTTTGATAAAGGATATGACTCAGTGCAGAGAAAACAAGGATTCCTGCAAGTACGACTAAAAAATAGGTACTGATAAACTGTAAAGGTGTAACGTCGATGGGAAACTCCTCTATTTAAGGCATCTTAAAAAACCCTAGATACTTTTATAGATTAATTATAACATAATGAAAACTGCTAAAAGAAAATTATTTAAGAAATGATAAGAAGGAAAGATCATAGTACTTACTGCCAATGACTTACGTTATAATACTTTCATGATAAAAGACCTACAAAGTAAAAATTTCACATTGGTTCTCTCAGGTGGTGGTGCTTTAGGCATCGCACATTTAGGTGTATTGCACGACCTGCAGAAACAACAACTGGTACCTAATGAGATAGTTGGTACCAGTATGGGAGGTATCATTGGTGCCTGTTTAGCTATAGGATTGGCAGAAGAAAAGATCTATGAACATATCAAGAGTTTTGCAGGTATATATAACTGGATCAAGTTCTCTTTTTCCGGTAATGCTGTCGTAGACAATGAAAAAGTAGCCAAAATATTTGATGGTATTTTTCAGGATAGAAAAATGAAAGATACCGCTATACCACTCAAACTGATCGCCACGAACCTACTTAACGGTGATAAAAAAGTGTTTGATGCATCTGATGATGTCTATATCAAAGATGCCATACTCTGTACTATGGCCATACCTGGTGTGTTTAAAGAGCATATCATCAATGGAGAAACCTATGGCGATGGCTTTCTTTGTGAAAACCTTGGTGTCACAGAAGCCACATTCGATACGATACTCGCCGTAGATGTGCAAGGAAAAAATGCATTTGAAAAATCTATGCCTGATAACTTTTTCAAAACAGCCAATATTTTAGAAATGTTTGAAAAGTCTATAAGGCTACTCATTTACAACCAATCAAAAACAAATTTAGCTCATTTACACAACGAGATCTACCTCATAGAACCGGAGACAAAAGCCCACAAGACCTTTCAGTTTCACAAACATGAGGAAATTCGTGATTTAGGCTTGGGATTACTCTAAACATGTGAACTTGTATGTGGTACCCTTACTTTTGTTGTATTGTTTTCCTTTTTCTCTTGCTCTTTTGATAGTTCCTCTACTGCTGCAGGTAGCTGTTTTTCCTTCTCTTTCACTACAGGGTGCTGAATACTCTTTTTTTTCTGAAGTGTTAAAACAAATACACCATTTTTGTACTCACTCTTTAAACTGCCTGGATCTACATCATTAGGTAATGTCTCGCTACGTTGCATCATACTTACATAGTGTTGTTTCATTTTCATATTTGACTGGTTTGACTTCTTGACTGTATCTATCGTTGCTTTTAGATGTAACATACCATTTTCAATTGTAATATCGATCTGATTGTTTTCACTTTCCGGTATTTGTGTATTGTACTCATAATATGTACCTTTATCTACCAAAGTACTTTTACCTGTCTTACTGTTATTTGGAATCAAGTTCTGTCTGGTCGGATAATTCCACAGTTGTGTGCGTTGTTCCATTCGTTCATTCATACGCTCAAAGATCTTATCCATCTCTTTTTGCATTTGATACATCTCTTTAAATATATCATCCCCGAACGGATCATTGAAAAACGGATCATTTGCCTGAAGTGAACTCATTGCTATCAAAGGCAAAATGAAAAGCGATATTTTTTTACTGAACATGTTGTGCTCCTTATACTTGCTATTTATTTATGAAAAAATTATAAAAAATATAGGTTAATCGTTTTTAAACAATCATCTTTCTTATCTCCTGTACATACGCTATAATACTCCATACAGAAGAGTTATATATTTTATAATATTAAGGACCAAGATGATAGAGAATGGATTTACCTATGTAGCTGTACTAGCGTTGACAGCTGCATCTATCGTCTTTTTAGAAAAAAGAACACAAGCAAAATTTTTTGAGTATCTTCCGGCTATCGTTATCATCTATTTTGCTGTCATGCTCCTCTCTACTTTTGGACTATGGCAAAAAAGTGAGTCAGTGACGGATGCCTACAAGTTTCTCAAGTCCAACCTCCTTCCTGCTATGATCTTCCTCATGTTACTCTCTGCTGACATGAGAGAGATATTTAAACTGGGTAAGAAAATGTTACTGACTTTCTTTCTGGCATCTGTGAGTATCGCCATAGGATTCATAGGTACTTTTGCCCTCTTTCATACCTACTTTGAACCTGACTCATGGAAACCTTTTGCTGCACTCTCAGGCTCATGGATGGGTGGCACAGCAAACATGGTCGCCATACAAGGTGCTTTAAACTTACCGGACTCTGCCATGGGATACACCCTGCTGATAGACTCCATAGACTACGCGATCTGGGTCATGATACTACTGGCACTCGTACCTTTTGCCAAAAAGTTCAACCTTTGGAGCAAAGCTGATACTTCAGCCATAGATGAAGTAGGCGAAAGACTAGCATTGAAAGAAGTCTCTAAAAAGCCTATGAGCTTCACTTCTCTCTTCATCTTACTAAGTGCAGGCCTTGTTGTCTCTGCTTTGGCACAGTATGGCGCATCATTCCTTCCTACTACATCATTTCTTACCACTACCACTTGGGTTGTCATCATTGCAACAGTTGCCGGGGTGTTCTTTGCTATGACCCCTTTAGCGAAGTTATCGGGAAGTTCTGTATTGGCAAACATCATGCTCTATCTCATAGTAGCACTCATCGCTTCACGCGCAAATTTCACAGAGCTTACAGAGGCCCCGCTTTACATCATGGCCGGATTTGTTATCATTGCCATACATCTCAGCATCATGGTACTCTTTGCCAAATTCTTCAAACTTGACCTCTTCTCCTTGGGTGTCGCTTCTTTAGCCAACATAGGTGGTGTAGCCTCTGCACCTATCCTGGCCTCAGCCTACTCAAAAGCCCTCATTCCCATAGGTGTACTCATGGCGATGATGGGCTACATTGTAGGCACATTCGGTGGATTAATGGTAGGAAAAGTCTTAGAGATGATCGCTGGATGAGCACAAGGTATATTTGTTATAATAACCGATATATAATACACACATCATACATTCAAGGAACATCGTAAAATATGCAAAAAGTAAAAGAAGAATTTTTCTTATCAGTGATCTTTGTTCTTAAATGGCTCTCCTTGGGACTGGGTGCTTTGGCTATTGTCTATTTTGCTATCTCACTTGCCTACCACAAATCGTATTATGATCCACTCATTCAAGAGTATGACCTGGAAATTGCTACACTTAAAAAGAACAAAATAGATTCTGAAGCTTCTTTGAATAGTATGAATATATCGCTTCATGAGATACAGGCAAAGATCGATATGCTTAAAAAAACCGATATTCCTGCTGCAAGAAATGCTATTGCATTACATGAGAAAAAAATTGAATCTTTAGATGAAGATATTATCGACAGATATAACCCTTTCATAGAAAAAAGCGACAAGGTAAAACAAGTCTATCAAGAAAGAGATACGGCAATCGAGCATAAAGAGAGGCTGGATGACCAATTGGAAGATCTACGTATGACCCAAGCAGTTAAAGCCGTATCAAGATCTGAAATGCTTGATAGGATCAATCAAATTGAGATATTTATCTCCGTGGAAGAACATGAGAAAGAGCGAGTAGGAACGGGAGCACTGGGTGTGTTACCTTGGCTTTTGGGGATATTAGGCCTTACATAATGAAGATAACCAATATACGGACAAGCACACTAAAAGCCCCTCTGAAAAATCCTTTCATCACCTCTTTACGTCGTGTAGATGCCCTTGAAGACCTTGTGGTGATCATTGAATGTGATGATGGTTCTGTAGGATATGGTGAAGGTGCACCTACACCTGTTATCACTGGTGAGACAATGGGATCCATGATAGCTACTATCGAGTATATCAAGCCTTTTATTGTAGGACTTGAGATAGAAGATTTCAATACCATGTTAAATAATATACATACACCTATACTCAAAAATACCACAGCAAAGTCTGCACTTGAAATAGCCCTATACGACTTGAAAGCCAAGGCAGCCAAACAACCTCTCTTCAAAATGTTAGGTGGCACCCAAACAAAGTTTAAAACCGACATCACCATCAGTATAGGTGAGATCAACAAGATGATATCTGATAGTCTGGATGCCGTAAAGCTAGGCTATGACACACTGAAGATAAAGATAGGTGATAACCCACAAAAAGATGTAGAACGCATCGCCGCCATACATGATGCCCTGGATGACAACATAATGCTAAGACTCGATGCAAATCAGGGATGGACGGCGAAAGAGAGTGTAACACTCCTGCATGCTTTAGAAAACCAGGACATCATCGCCGAATTCATAGAACAACCAGTCGCTGCTGATGACATAGAAGGGCTCAAGTATATCAAAGAGAGAGTCCAAACCCCCCTGCTTGCAGATGAGTCCATCTTTTCCGTAAAAGATGCAAGCAGACTGCTGGAAATGCAAGCCATAGACTACGTTAACATCAAGCTGGCTAAAACTGCAGGTATCACACAAGCTTTAGAACTGGCCGATCTTTCAAAATCATTTGGAGTGAAGTGTATGATAGGCTGTATGCTAGAAGGGCCTATCTCTGTTGCTGCAGGGGTACATGTGGCTTCTGCCAAGGCAGATGTCATTACAATGCTTGATCTGGATGCCGTAAGCCTCTTGGCTTCTCATCCTGTCAACACCACCATACTCTTTAATGAGAGTGAGATCATACTTTCCGAAAATAATGGCTTAGGAGTATCCTTTTAAGAGCATGCTCTCTGACATAACTAGAATATACTTAAGTTATATTGCTCTAAGAGGTGATATTACAATTGGTTGTATAGACAATGTCTATCGGTTTAATAAAGAATACTTTATCAAATTCATGTTCTTCTTTTATCTGAATATATTTTTCTACCACAGTAAAAATAACTTCTTGAATCGTATATGATGTTGTCAGAAGTTCTGTTTCTACACAATAGACTTCACTACCACCATGCATACGAATATTAGATATAAGTATTTCACCAAATTTTTCTCCGCCTATTTTATCCGTGGACTGGCAAAGAAGTACATACACATTGTTTTTCTTATCAATCTCAAGCAAGATATCTGTTTTACGCTTCCATTTTTGAAGTAAGTTCTCTAACTGCAGATCATCAGCTGATAATAAGATCATAGTAAAAGACAACTTTCCTCTGTGTTCCATCAAGAAATAGAGGAATTCCACAGTTGCCCTTAACTGATCCATCATTTTTTTTGCCAATTTAATTTCATCTTCAGGGAATGACAACTCATTCATGTGTCTTCTCTCCATTGTAACCATAAAAAACCTTTCATAAAAAAATAATAAAACCACTTCCTGTTTAATTATAACACTTTATAATTAAATATTTATTATACGAAATAGTGATATATCATCATACTTTTGCTATAATGTCTTCATGAAAAAAATCACTCTTATCTTCTTACTATTAACTACATATATATTTTCTAATATCAATGCTGTGGTAAGCATCTTACCTGAACAAACATTTGTCAAGGCCATCGGTGGTGACAAAGTAAATGTATCGCTTATGGTACAGCCTGGTAACTCACCACACACGTATGAACCAAAGCCTTCACAGATGATTGAGATAGCAAAAGCAGATCTTTACTTTGCCATAGATGTGGAGTTTGAAGATGTTTGGCTACCTAAATTCCAAAGCCTGAATCCTAAAATGCAGGTCATCGATCTTGCAAACAACGTTACAAAAATGCAAATGCAGAACAAGCATAATTGTGAGGCTGAGGGGGAACATCATAGTGAACATGATGAACATAAAGGTGAGGACCCGCACATTTGGACCGCACCTTCAAATGTGAAGATCATCGCTAAAAATATTTATAATGCTTTGAAGAAAATAGATCCGCTCAATGCAGATTATTATAAAAGAAATCTCGATATATTTTTAGCTTCTATAGATGAAACAGATAGACTGATCATTGATATCCTTTCCTCTCTTGAAGATGGAGAAAGGTTTATGGTGTTTCATCCTTCTTGGGGCTACTTTGCCAAAGCCTATAATCTGGAGCAAATAGCTGTAGAGGTAGAAGGTAAAGAACCTAAGCCTAAAGAACTCATACATTTACTCACAGAAGCAAAAGAGGAAAAGGTCAAGGCCATCTTTACACAGCCTGAGTTTTCAGATACAGTAGCCAAGATCATCGCTAAAGAATTACAAATACCTGTAGTAAAAGTAAGTCCCCTGGCTGCAAACTGGTCTGAGAATCTTATAAGCATTGCAAAAGCGATAGCAGGAAAAAACTAGGATGTCTGTCATAGATATCAAAAATGTTTCTTTTGCTTATGATAAGCAGATGATCCTAGAAAACATTACTTTAAGTGTAGAAGAGAAAGACTTCATGGCTATCATTGGTCCCAATGGCGGGGGCAAGTCTACCCTACTCAAACTCATACTGGGTATTATCAAACCCCAAAAAGGTTCTATTTCTGTATTGGATAAAGTACCTTCTAAAAGTCTTACACACATAGGCTATGTTCCACAAAACACCAATGTCAACACTGACTTTCCCATAAAGGTTATTGAAGTCGTGATGATGGGTCATGTGGGAAGTAAAAGACCACTATTTGGCTATGGTAAAGATGAAGTACTTTGTGCCATGGGTGCCTTGTCAGAAGTAGGGATGGAAGACTTTGCACAAACCAAGATAGGTGCACTATCGGGGGGACAACGCCAACGGGTCATGATAGCACGTGCGCTTTGTGCCCATCCAAAAATACTCATACTTGATGAGCCAACATCAAGTATAGACATTACAGGGCAGAAAGAGATCTATGAGCTGATCAAAAAACTCAATGAAAGCATTACTATCATTGTAGTCAGTCATGATATCTCAGTCATCCTCGAATATGCAAGTAAAGCAGCACACGTGAACAAAACCCTTTCCTACCATGACATTTCAGACAAGCAAAAAACATTCCACACACATGGAACTGACGGACATTTCTGTGAGATAGAGCTTTTACAAATGCTGGGTGCAGAGAGTTGCGATACATGTGAACCCGAAATACCAAAATGGAGGGCAGTAAAATGATCGAAGCTTTACAGTTTGAATTCATGCAACATGCCCTTCTAGCAGGTTTACTTGTCAGTTTTGCTGCAGGTATCATCGGGTCACTCATTGTCGTGAATCGTATGGTATTTTTAGCGGGAGGCATTGCCCATACCTCTTATGGGGGTATCGGTCTTGCGGTCTATTTCGGACTTCCTATTTTCCTGGGTGCTTCAGTATTTGCTGTTGGTGCTGCCCTGCTTATAGCGGCACTTACACTCAAAAAACGCCATCGTATGGATACCTTCATCGGACTTATCTGGGCGGTTGGTATGGCCATCGGTGTGATATTTGTTGATCTCACACCCGGTTATAATGTGGATCTTATGAGCTACCTTTTTGGCTCTATTTTGGCTGTAAGTTCTGAAGACTTGTACTTTATGGGAGCTTTACTGGCACTCATACTTTTTGTCGTTACCTTCTGGTACAGAGACATTTTGGCCGTCTCCTATGACAGTGAATATGCAGGTCTGCGTGATGTTAACGTCAGATTTTTCTACACACTTATACTCATACTCTCGGCACTCACTGTGGTCATAGCCATTAAAGTAGTAGGTCTCATCCTGGTCATAGCCATGCTAACCATCCCTGTCTACATTGCAGAGAAGCTTTCAAACTCTCTTTTTTCTATGATGTTCCTTTCAGGAGCCATCGCGACATTCTTTACGCTTGTTGGATTGTGGTTCTCTTATACATACGACCTGACTTCAGGAGCCTCTATCATCATCGTTTCTGCTGTTTCTCTTGGAGTGTTCCTGTTATTGAATAAAAAGGATACAGCATAAAAAAAACATTTTTATTATTTATAGGTGCACTCTTTTTGAATGCATGTACACCTGGAATTGGTGTTGGTGTACCAGTAGGTTCAGCGGGTTACGTGGGTGTAGGTGTAAATAAAAATGGTGTACGTCCATCAGCAGGTGTACGTGCAGGTTCCGTAGGTATTGGAGTGAGTGGATAATGTTAGCCAAAAGGTGGGAAATTGTATAAACTAGTCGGTTTCTTTTTTCTTCTTCTTTCTTTAACAGCCTGTTCTCAAAATGTGGGTGCAGGTATAGGTGTTGTTGGCATCGGCACTTCAGGTAGTGGCAGTGCTGGCACTCAAATACATGCAGACACTGATACTGGTATCCATGGAAGCATTATCATGGATACCAGCATCAGACTTTAAGCTTTTTTCATAAGCAATAGATATCCTACAAGTCCCCATAAAATCACAGAACTTAACATCGCGATCATCCCTACCTCCTCATGCATATGGATCAAAGAAGCCGGATCAATATCTGATGCAGAAAAAAGATAATCTAAACCCAAGCCAAATATTATACTCCCCACAACGATACTTCCCAAGTAAATTGCAAGTGAACGTGTTCCAAGCATTTTCTTGACAACACCTATAGTCACTGTATTGGTTGCAGGACCTGCAGAAAGAAAAACAAAAGCTGCACCTGCACTGACTCCTGAAAGCATTAAACCTGCAGCGATAGGTAAGGATGCGGTCGCACATACATACATTGGTACTGCAATGGCGATAACGATAATATAGGAGATCCACGAATATTCAATAAGGATCTCACTGATGCTCTGGGGGATAGCCACAGTGATCAATGCACCCAATAACAGACCCCAAACAAGAGGCTTGGCTATGTCACCTAATAATGTTACAAACGCATAGCGAAAAGCACTTGTCAACCAAAAATCTTTTTTTTCTGTACTACAACATGAAGACTCTGTACTGCAACAGCTGGCTTCTTCCTTCTTTTGTAATGAAAACGTTGGGGAAAGAGTGTTCGAAGCCTTTATGGCAGAAAATCCAGATTTTACAGGACTCTCTTCTTTATCAAAAATATTCGTCAAGATTCCTGCCACCATAGCTATGATCATAGAAGTGATAACACGATAAATGGTAAATATCCATCCAAATATCCCATAAGTAGCTAAAATAGAATCCACACCTGTAATAGGTGTAGAAATAAGAAATGAAAGTGTTGCACCTTTACTGGCTCCACTCTTTTTAATACTTGTCGCCAAAGGGATAACACCGCAGGAACATACAGGCAAAGGTATACCAAAAAGTGTGGCTTTGATCACAGAAAATATATTGTCTTTACCTAAATGTTTTGTGACTATGGTATCGGGTACAAACTCATGCAGAATACCGGCAAAAAGCAATCCAAATAGTATATAGGGGGCCATTGCATTACTGAGTTCAAACAGTGCAATAAAAAAGAGGTTTATGTATTCCATGGGCATTCCTTAATATAAATATATAACCTTATTCATATAAATAAAAACTGAAATATAGGTATCAATATATCTTGATACCTACAAAATATTACATTATACTAGAGACATCGATACTTTTTTACAGATCGTTGGGATATACTACTGTATCTGTTCACCACTTGATAAGTTCAGATAAGATGTTTTAAAAGAGCTATCATTACTTTAATTACAACATCTACTTTAAAACCTAAATGCTAAAATAGCATTAAAAAAAGGATACACATGGCAGCAGGACTTTTAGCACTTTTTGATGATATCTCAGTACTCATGGATGATGTTTCAACCATGACACAAGTAGCGACCAAAAAAACCGCGGGTATACTCGGAGATGACCTCGCAGTGAATGCCGAAAAAGCATCTGGCTTTGCCTCCTCACGTGAACTTCCTGTACTTTGGGCCATTACTAAAGGTTCTTTCATTAACAAAGCCATTATCTTACCTTTTGCATTTTTACTCAGCGCCTTTGCACCGTGGGTCATCGTACCCATACTCATGGTAGGTGGAGTTTATCTAGCCTATGAGGGTGCAGAGAAGATCTACGAATACTTCTTCCCTCATGGTGAGAAGCAACATATAACCAGTCTAGAACAAAAAAATAAAGAAGAAGTACTCGCTGAAGAAAAGTCGAAGATCAAATCTGCTGTTATTACAGATTTTATCCTCTCTATAGAGATCATCATCATCGCTCTTAGTGCAGTGGCCAGTGAGCCTATGATAGTGCAGATAGCTGCAGTGTCATTTGTAGCACTCATCGCTACAGTGGGTGTCTATGGGATAGTCGCCCTACTCGTACGTATGGATGACTTTGGGTACAAGCTTATAGCTATGAATGGTGGTGAAAGTGCGATTGGAGAATTTTTCGTACTATCCCTACCTAAGGTCATTAAAGCCCTCACAGTCATCGGTACCATTGCTATGCTTCTTGTAGCTGGAGGTATCTTCATACACAACTCATACTTTGTACATGACCTTGTACATGGCATACCATTTATCTTGGGTGATCTATTGGTAGGCTTAATAGTGGGTGCTATAGCTGTAGGTGTTATGATGATAGTTGAGAAGGTTAAAAATTAAAATATAAACATGAAAGACACAGACATCAATATATCTTGATACATACAAAATATTACGCTAAACTAGCGACATGGATACTTTTTTACAAACCGTTGGCGCACTCAATGATGAAACCAGACTCAAACTACTGCGATTTATAGACAAGCATGGTGCCGTATGTGTGTGTGACATAGAAGCAGCCTTTGGCATGATACAGTCACGCATCTCACGCCATCTAAAGATCCTCAAAGAAGCAGGATTCTTAAGAGTAGAAAGAAAAGGCCGTTGGGCATACTACTCCATCCGCTCCCCTCTTGATGCATTCCGTCAAAATGTACTAACAGAGATAAGCTATTTGGAAATGGACTTACCTACATTGAATGTATCTTGTTCCCTCTAATATGAGAAAATAATTCAATGAAAAAAATATTAGTGATCGGCTATGTATGGCCTGAGCCAAACTCATCAGCAGCAGGAAGCCACATGATGTCTATCTTACGGCTCTATAAAAAACAAAACTGGCAAGTTGAATTTGCAACACCTTCACAACCAACCGAACATATGATCGATCTAGCTGAGGAAGGCATATCAAGTCAAAGTATCACGCTCAATTGCGATAGTTTTGATACCTATATTACCCAGTACCAACCCGACATAGTCATGTTTGATCGTTTCATGATGGAAGAGCAATTTGGATGGAGAGTCGAAAAGAATTGTCCCGATGCACTGAAGATATTGGACACTGAAGATCTGCAATGTTTGCGTCAGGCTCGTCATCAAGCTCTTAAAGCTGATAGTGAACTAACACAGGCAGATCTCTTCAGCGATTTAGCAAAACGTGAGATAGCTGCCATCTTGCGCTGTGATATCTCTTTGATCATTTCCAGTTTTGAAATGGAACTATTGGTAGATACCTTTAAAGTAGATGCTTCTCTACTTCACCATTTACCTTTTATGGTTGATCTGGAAAAGTGTCCAGTCAAAACAGCCTCTTTTTCTGATCGAAAACATTTTATGACAATCGGTAATTTTCGTCATGCACCCAATTGGGATGTAGTGTTGTATCTACAAAAAATATGGCCTTTGATCAGAAAACAGATCCCAGAAGCCCAGTTACATATTTATGGCTCTTATCCACCTCCAAAAGCGACTGCTTTACATAATCCTAAAACAGGTTTTATCATTAAAGGATGGGCTGAAGATGCCTTCTCCGTGATGGAAGAATCACGTATCTGTCTGGCACCCATACGGTTTGGTGCTGGGATCAAAGGTAAATTATTGGATGCAATGATCATGCAGACACCGAGCATTACTACATCTCTAGGCAGTGAAGGTATGCACCAGGAAGAGCCCTGGCCCGGTGCCATCACAGATAATATCACTGAATTTGTAGAATCTGCTGTTCATTTCTATAATGATGAAGAAGCATGGCTTAACGCACAACAAAATTCTGTTTCTCTTTTAAAAGCACGATACGACAGTCAGTCATTGGGTCCACAGCTTATCATAAAGATAACAGAAACAGAAGAAAATCTAGAACAGCATCGTTTGAATAATTTTACGGGTGCTATGCTCAAACATCATTCTATGATGAGTACCAAATACATGTCACAGTGGATCGCAGCAAAAAATGCACATAAGCGTGATGAAAATTGATCAAGTCAATATCATGTTATATATCAAGATATCTTGATATATAACATTCTTTATGCTACAATTCCCACAACAATTAGATAGAGGAAAACAGCTATGGATAAAAAAGTTCTCATACTCTGTACAGGAAACAGTTGCAGAAGCATCATCGCGGAAGCACTTATCAATGCTAAACTTGATGGTGTAAGTGCCGAAAGTTCAGGAGTCAAAGCTTCAGGAAGAGTTAATCCAAATGCAAAGAAAGTATTGGAAAAAGAAGGTATCTGGGATGAGAACTACCATTCCAAAACACTTGATACCGTCATCAATAATGATTATGACTTAGTTGTTACTGTCTGTGGTCATGCACAAGAGACCTGCCCTATGTTTCCAAAACCAGTAAAGACCATACATGTAGGATTTGAAGATCCGGACGGTAAATCCTATTCTGCATTTACTGAGTCGTATAGAGAGATCGAAGAGGTTTTACTGCCTAAAGTAAAAGAAGCACTAGTATAAAAAAGGGGGGAAAGATGGATAAAAATGTAAGTAAAACAAACCAAGGTATTAAAATTAATTTCACTGGTTCAGTAGAGAAACAAAACATTGTCAAGATGGTAGAAAACTGTGCAACTGGACAGTGTGAATGTATGAGTGATGAGACAAAGAAAAAGATAACCAATATGGAAGTAAGCGGGAAAGATGGTGATGTGGCACTTGACCTTTCCGGTGAGGTAAGTAAAGAAGAGATAGAAGCCGCTCTGGCTAAATCAAAAGTACTGAACGACTCATGCTGTTAGCCTCTACCCTCTTTCTTATTACTCTCGTCTTTGTCATCTGGCAGCCAAAAGGCTTGCAGATAGGTACTACTGCCATTATCGGTGCTGTTGCAGCGCTTATTTTGGGTGTAGTAAGCTTTGACGATGTTATTACAGTAACAGATATTGTTTGGGATGCAACACTTGCTTTCATAGGCATCATCATTCTCTCACTTGTACTCGATGAGATAGGTATTTTCGAGTGGGCAGCACTCAAAATGGCAAGACTTAGCGGTGGTAACGGTAACCTGCTCTTTGTCTACATCCTACTCTTAGGTGCATTGGTCGCGGCCTTCTTTGCCAACGATGGTGCAGCACTCATTCTTACACCTATTCTCTTAGCCAAGATGAAACACTTGAACATGAAACCACTGGCTATCTTTGCTTTTCTTATGGCAGGAGGATTCATAGGTGACAGTGCATCAAACCCACTGGTCATCTCAAATCTCACGAACATTGTGACTGCAGGTTTCTTTGACATAGGCTTTTGGGAGTATGCAAAGACAATGTTCTTACCTAACCTACTGGCTATCATCGCATCGATTGTGGTGCTTTGGATCTACTTTAGAAAAGACATCCCTAAACAGTTAGATGTACAGAACCTGGCAACACCAGAGTCTGTCATCAAAAATATGATCATGTTTAAACTCAGCTGGTGGTTTTTAGGACTCTTGATGATAGGTTACTTCATAGGTGACTACTTCAACTTACCAGTATCTCTCTTTGCATTGGGCGGCGCACTGATCTTTTTGGCCATTGCCAACCATTTCAAAGCAGTTAAACCATTAGAGACCATCAAGTCTGCACCATGGCAGGTTGTCTGGTTTTCCATAGGGCTTTATGTTGTAGTCTATGGACTTAAAAATGCAGGACTCACCTCTTACCTGGCGGTCATCATCAATGACATGCAAGAGATGGGTAATACTGCTGCCGTCATAGGTACAGGTTTCCTCGCAGCAGCACTAAGCTCCATCATGAACAACATGCCAACGATCATGATCATGGACATCGCCATCGCTGAGACAGGACATGAGGCTTTAGCCTACGCAAACATACTAGGATCTAACTTAGGTCCTAAAATGACCCCTATTGGCTCGCTGGCTACTCTACTATGGTTGCATGTACTTGCCCAAAAAGGTGTAAAAATAGGTTGGGGAGAATATATGAAAGTGGGACTGGTTATCACCCCACCTGTATTGTTTGTAGCTTTATTGGGCTTATTGTAATCGTCACTCGACGATTACAAAGTCACATTACACTTTATTTTCAAAAAGCTTTTCATCCAACTGATCGAGTACAGATGAGAACGATTCATGTTCTATATATTGCATCACGGCAGAATAAGATGTCAACTGAAACATCCTACTGCGATGTTTAAACTTATAGTTCGACATTCCATTTTGCATATTCACAATGTGTTCCTCTACTTCATCTTCAGTCAGATCATAGATGAAAATCAGAAAATTATCATCCATATAACGTACGATCTCATAATTGATATGGTTATCTTTCATATACCGGATCATATAATCACTGACTTGTTTTAAGAGCCTGTTCCCTACATTTGAATCATATTCTTTAACGATCTTACCATGATCAGAGATCTTGATACTTACCAAAAATCCAAAATCATTAAACGTTTCATTGTTATTGAGTTTTTCTTTCAGTACCCATAGTCTATTTTTACTCTCAGTGATATCATCTGAAAAGAGTTGTTTACGTAATAAATGCATATTCTTCTTGAGTTCATCTAAGTCCAAGCGACACTCTTTATCCATAATATCATTCTCATTATGCATTTTCGTTCCCTTCTTTTTAATTATTAACTATTGTAATGTAAAAATGTCATAAAAATGTCAAATTTATGAAAATAATCTTGGAAATATACACGCTATGTCAATGATGGGGGAGTCGGTGTTTAATGACAAAAAAATGAAGTGATTTGAGAAAAACGAGCACTTTGACCAAAGTCAAGGTCACTTATTCTCTTTATATAAGGGGATTATTTAGAAAACGTAAAGAAGAAAAATTCATATAAAAATGAATGTTATACTTACTTTTTGTTCTGAAAAAGCTTTTCATCTAACTGATCCAGTACAGATGAGAACGATTCATTTTCTATGTATTGCATCACGGCAGAATAGAAGCCCAATTCAAACATCCTACTGCGATGTTTGAACTTATAGTTCAACATCCCATTTTGCATGTTCACTATGTGCTCCTCTACTTCATCTTCATTCAAACCATGCATAAAAATTAGAAAATTACCTTTTTTATAACGTACGATCTCATAATTTAGATTATTATCTTCCATGTACCTGATCATATAGTCACTGACTTGTTTTAAAAGCTTATTTCCCACATTTGAATCATATTCTTTAACGATCTTAGCATAGTCTGAGATCTTAATACTTACCAAAAATCCAAAATCACTAAATGTTTCATTATTCTTGAGTTTTTGTTTAAATATCCATAATGGATTTTTGGCCATAGAAATATCATCAATAAAAATATGTTTACGCAATAAATTAATATCAGATTTAAGTGCATTTAACTCCATCTGATACTCACTATCTATCATCGCATTTTCATTATGCATTTTCTTCCCCTTTTTTAACGATATAACCATTGTAATATAAAAATGTCATAAAAATGTCAAAATATAAAAATGAGACCCAGGACATAAACATGATAGTCAATTAAGTCCAAATGTTTTTTTGACACTGTTCCAATCCTCTGGTTTGTGCAAGTGATAGCCTTGTAAATAATCCACTCCAATGCTTTTTGCCAACTTTAAGATACTCTCATCACTAATATACTCAGCAATAGTCTTAATCCCAAGTCCACGGCATATATTAACCATGCTCTCTAAAATGACTCTATATTTTTCATCATGTATTTTAGAGATTAAAGAACCATCAAGTTTTACATAATCAACATCAAGCTTCACAATATTATCAAAATTTGAATAACCGCTACCAAAATCATCTATAGCAATAAGTACACCTAGTTTTTTGAGTGAAAAGATAAACTCATTGACCATTTCAAGATCCTCGATTTGCTCACTCTCTACGATTTCAACTGTCAACCGACTTCGGTTCTTCATTCGTTTTACTTTTCTTATCAATACATTACAAAGTTCAATATTATTAATATCTAAATAAGAGAGGTTCAAAGTCATGGCTATATTATGGTTATCCATCACATCAAATACTTTTTCTATCATTTGGGACATTAACTGTGTGTACAAACGATATTCTTTTGATTTATCCATAAAAACTACAGGTGAAAGTACACGTCCCTCACTATCCATAAGCCTCATAAGACTTTCAAACTTATATGGAACGCTGCTATGATTTACATCAAATATACCTTGGAAATAAGGTGTAACCGTTTCATGCTTAATGTTATCAAGCAAGATTTTATATACCATATTTTCATGCTTGCTATTTGAATAACTGTCATGAAAAATATAACTGTTATGATACCTATTCGCTGCCTGCAATGCTTTTTCTGCATAAGATAAACTCACAGAAGCATCTGCCTTTGTCGCACCAAATGTCACATTTAAATGAATGTAATTATTATCAGAGATAGTAAATTTATGCTTTGAAATTTTAGCAGATAGCTGTTTCACAATACTATCAAGTAAGTGATGACTAAAATCATTTTTAATAAATAAACAAAGTTTATCGGCATGAACATGAAAAACTTCATAATCAAATACACCAATATTATGTTTAGTAAATACGTTATTTTTAACCATTTCTTTTAAGGTTTTTACGATTATTGATTGCATATCATCAACAAGACGTGTACCTATTTCATAGCCATAGAGAATATTTATATCATCAAACGCTACTATATCAATCAGTGAAACAATAGCAACCCCATTGTACTCAGATATGATCTTACGGTGGTCTTGCATTGATTTTTCTGATAGTTTGACGGAGGAATTATTTTTTTCATCTATTTTGTCTAATACTGTTTTGATCGGTTGAGGAATAGTTGTACTCATTTTTTCCCTTCCTTGTCTAATTTCTATCAGATTAAGTAAAGCAGTGCTACATTGTTGGTCTTAACGCTTTTTTAGTCGTTTTAGCATCAATATCTTTATATATAACGACTAACTTATAACCCTCCAACAGATTTACAATACCACTCACTGACAACTTTATACTTTGAATTAAGTAATTGTAATAACTGATATTCTACATCATATTATTAAATATGTCAAGTCATTATAGTAATATATATAATATTACTACTTTATATTAGTAATTCATATATAATCATACAACAGATATATCTTTGGTTTCCTTATAATTGTTATAATATATAGTTTAGATTAAAGGATATAACAATGAGTTTATCAGAAAAGACTATAGAGATCTGTAAAGCAACAGTGCCCGTACTAACAGAGCAAGGAGAAGCAATTACAGCAAGAATGTATGAGGTCTTATTTAGCTCTTATCCAGAAACCAAAGCACTTTTTTTTGGGGGGGGGAAGCACCTGAAGATCAGCATAAGAAACTAGCAAGTGCTATCGTAGCATATGCCAGTTACATGGATAACCTTGAAGTATTAGGCAAAGCAGTTGAAGTGATGGCTCAAAGACATGTTAGAACACAAGTGAAGCCCGAACATTACCCTATGGTAGCTGTGTCTTTATTACAGGCTATTAAAGATGTATTAGGTGATGCAGCAACTGATGATCTAATAGAAGCATGGAAAGAAGCATACTTTTACTTAGGTGACATACTCATCGCAAGAGAAAAAGAACTTTACGCCAAAGCGTAAATAAATAATCCTCATCTGAGGATTATTTCAATTATTCCTACTTCTTCCACTACCTCTTTCCTTTCTCTTATTATCTTTGACCAGTATATGGATATTTTTCTTAAAACAGATTTGAGAAAATATAGAAAAGCAGCACTTGTATTTTTAATCCATTCGATATATAATAATATTCAATAACAAATAGTTAGTGTAATAGGACTAGAAATGAAAAAAGATGTTATTAGTAGGTATGAGCGTAATGAGAATGGTGATATCCTCATTGATGTGACTGCTGATAGAATGGAAGACCTGTTTAATCATTTTGACAAGAGTGCACCTTATATCCAAAGAGATCTGGATCAGGACCTTGTAAACTATATCGTCGACTCTGCAAAAGAACTAGGTAGGGAACCATTCACCATTTGCTTTACACTTACCCACCTGCCAGATGAAGCAGATCTTTTAAATATTAGTCGAAGTGTCAATAGCTTTTTTCTCTCCCTTGTGGAGGTGGAACGCAACAAGTTTCAACATATGATTCGAAAGTCTCTCATTTTCTTTAGTATAGGTATTGGAATTTTATTCATTTCTGTTTGGGTCAATCAAAAATTGGGATCGGACCGTACAGTCGTTACTGATATGTTTGCAGAAGGGCTGACAGTTGCAGCGTGGGTTTCATTGTGGGAAGCTCTAGCAACATTTTTGATAAAGTGGTTTCCACACCGTACAAATATTAATCTATACAAACGTTTAGCCACGATCAAGTCACTTTTTCGATCTTCTTAAGCTAACAAATATTCTTTTAGTCAATACCTGATTGGATGATACTGTCGACATATTCCAATCTAATGATGACCACTATATGGATGTTTTTGTTATACTAATATAAGATTATATAAAATAAGGTATCTAATGGGTAGTGAGATAAGCCATCGAGAGTTTACAGAAGAAGATTTCATAGCGTTTAAAAAAGCATTGTATGATGAACATGCATATATAAAATCCTTATTTGATAAAGGCCAAGAACTTTTTTCAGACAAATACCGTATCGGTTATGAACTGGAAGCATGCATTCTTACTGGTAATAATCTTCCAAACCCCATCAACAAAGATATTCTCGATGATATTAACTCACCCCTTTTTACCAATGAACTGGCAAAGTATGACCTGGAGATCAATGGCAATGTTTTTAAACTTGATGCTGATGCACCCAAAAAATTAGCCAATGACTTCCTCTCACTTTGGCAACAAGGTCAAGACTCATCTAAAAAGTTCAATGCAAAACTTGGACTCTTTGGTGTACTTCCCTCTTTGAAACTTGAACATTTTGACAAAGAACTGTATCAATCTGAAATGCATAGATATACTCTGGTATCTCAACGTATGAAAGAGTTAAGACACGAAAGTGTCAAGATCCTCTTTCGTGGTGAAGATGAAATATCTTTACAAAAAGATGATGTAATGCTTGAAGCACTGGGAACCTCATTACAGATACACTTTCAAATTCCGTTTGAACAGGCAGTTGCGTATTATCACGCTGCACTTCTGGCATCTGTTGTACTACTTGGATTCGGAGCTAATTCATCACTGGTTCTAGGGAAAAGAGCCTGGCATGAATCTCGCATCGCTATTTTTGAGCAATCTGTTGATACACGGGATAAAAAAAGGAGAGATCATGGTGATGAAACAAGAGTACATTTTGCACATGGATATATAAACTCTTGGCTGGACCTGTTTGAACAAAACAAAATGTTTAAAATTATTTTTGCAGATGTGAAAAATAAGCCTGTAAGTGACTTGCACCATTTCAATCTTCACAATGGTACGATCTGGAGATGGATACGCCCTATTTTAGGAGAAGACAAAGATGGCAAACATACATTGAGACTTGAACTTCGTGTACTACCCTCTGGACCTACGCTCATAGATACACAAGCTAACATATGGTTTTTCATCGGTCTCATTGAAGGCTTGGTAAGATCAAACATCGATCTGACGAAAATACCATTTGAAAAGTTAAAAGATGACTTTTACTCTGTAGCAAAAACGGGATTGAATACTAAGTTTCATGAACCTGTAAATGCGCAGAAAGTCTCATTGAAAGAGTGGATCTTAAATGATGGACTGGCACTTACAAAAATGGGACTTTCCTCTTTTGGCATAGATGACGTTGAGCAATTTCTAGATATTATAGAGCAAAGAACTTCGAATGGTCAAAATGGAGCATCATGGCAACTTGAACATTATAAAAAATATAACAGCATACCTAAACTTATGGAGGATTATATGAAAAACTCTGAACAAAATATTCCCGTACACACATGGAGCCTATAGATGAATGACTTAAATATACTAAACGAATTGCCTGATGCATTTCTAGACATTTCCTATCGTGATATTAAAAAAGTATTTGAAAAACCTACACTTGTGCATCTAAAAGGAAATAAAGGTCCTGCACTGTTTGTATCTATTTTACTTCACGGAAATGAGTTTAGTGGTCTAGAGATCATGCAGGAGATATTCAAAAAGTACAAAGATACACAGGGATATGCACTACCAAGATCGATCTGGCTTTTTGTGGGTAATGTTGAAGCAGCAGCACAGGGACTTAGAAGGCTTAATGATGAATTGGACTTCAATCGTGCTTGGCCAGGGACTCCTGAACCTGATGCACCTACAGCAAAACTTATTGATGAAGTAATGAAGAGGATCACAGAAAATGAACTCTTTGCAGCGATCGACCTGCATAACAACACTGGGAAGAACCCCCCTTACGGCTGTATCTCTGTTGTAAATGAAACAAACAAGTACCTAAGCAGTTTTTTTAACCATATCGCGATGGTTTTTCATACACCTAAAGGAGTCTCGACGATGGCATTTGATCATATCTGTCCTGCCATTACACTGGAGTGTTCTACACCCGGTAACCGTCCGGGAATAGATCGAGCCGTAGCACTCATAGATGATCTTATGCATATGGATCATTTTCCTGAAAAACCTTTGCCTACGCATGACCTACAGTTGGTACAAAACAACGCTGTTCTCAAGATCGCTGAAAATGTGAATTTCGGATTTGAAAATGAGAAGGGAAACTTTGATTTGACACTTGTAGAGAATTTCGATCGCCATAACTTCACTAGACTTGAAACATCTGAAGTCTTTGCCCATACGACTCTTACTAAACCTCTCATCGCCACAGCAGAGGACGGTACAGATGTAACCGATGAGCTGGTCTGCAATGAAAACGGTGCCATTTCGCTAAGAAAACCACTAATGCCTGCGATGATCACACTAGATAAGAGGATCATTATGCAGGATTGTCTCTGTTATCTATTAGAGGATTATGCATCATAATATTCCTCTCTTAAACGTTCTGCTTCTTACTAATACTTCTCTAAAGGATTATACTTGATCATCGCAGGGTCAGAAAAGTTCGGCACATCATCATAGGCAAATACTGCATAATATTTCTCTTTATCAAATGAAGCAAAGTTATCGTAAGTATATGTGTCTTGCCCTCCATATATCTTCACACCATCCATAAAATTCTTTGGTATATGAAAGCTGTTTCGTACTACATAGTAGCCGTTTAAGATTTCATCATTTATTTTATCCCAAGAAAGTTTGATCATCTTGTTTTCTTTACTGATAGTCAAATTTTCAACTGAAGGTAATGCAGTACGTCGTTTTGGGATATATTTGACAATAAGCTCAGCATCTTCATTCCATTCGATGATTCTATCTTTCACACCTGATGGAGAGGTAGGTTTGATCACAAGCTTCAGTGTTTTTCCTTCTTGATGCATTTGATCCAGTGCTATCTTTGACAATGTATCAAATTTAAAGTACTGATACTCTTTGGCATTAAGATCCGACTCTGCTACTTCATAACCGATATACTCTATCTTTTCACGGTTTTTAACATCTTCATAGGTCCCTACTTCATCCACTTCAACCAGTTCAACATAGTAACGGACATCTGACTTTTTCTTAAACGTATTATTATTACGTATACGTAGTGAACATTGCGTTACTACAGTGTTTTGATGGTCTGGAAGTTGTGAAATGTCAAAATCAAGATATCCGTATACACGATCACCATTTGCATCAAACCCACTTTTTATACCCTCTACCATATTATCTCTACAAATAGTTGAAAGTGTAGCAGCCGGTAGTTTGATCTTTTTCTCTTCTACTGTAAATTTGATATCAAGGATCGGTCTATAATGTATACCTCCACCAAATTGCCCATACCCTATATCAAACTGCATCATTTGACTGTCTTCACCATGAGGAAGTGTTTTTGGTCCATCTATTCTAAAAACTGCTTTGTTGTTTACTATTTCTTCTTGTAGCAGTTCACATTCATGTCGAGAAAACTCCCAAAAATTCCAAATTCCCTGTGTCAATTGTCTTGACTTAATAGCTTGACCCATTCTACCTTTTGATTCGGCATTATCAACTTCAGTAAAATCTGTGACATCAGAAAAACTGTCCGGTTTTAAAAGTGACAGGTCCCACTGACCATATTTTTCTATCTTTGCCCCTACTCTATTCATAGGATAGAGGTAAAATCTGGCTGATTTGATGATGGCATTTTTAGGGATACTGTCAAAATCAAAACTGATCACAGCATCACATATACCTTTTGATTTGTTTACGCCAACAAAAAGAGAATTAAGCCCAAAGTGTGCACGGTTCTGTTCCTGAGTAAACTCGCCTACATACCCTGTTCCACTTTTGTTTGCAAAGATAAGTTTGAAAAACTCATCATCTTCAAGTTCTGTACGTACTTTCACTACCGGAGCAAAGGGTGACTTGTATCCAGTGTTTTTATTGACAGCACGAATAGTGTAATAGTAGTTTGTAGAACTTACCAACTCTGTATCGGTAAAACTATTTTCACCTACAATACCCACTTTAGTACGTTCATTACATGCATCTTTGTCTTCAGTACTTCTATAGATCTCAAAAAAGATATCATCTCTTAGCTCATATTTCCATACGAGTGTAACAGAAGTAGGTTCTGTACCTTCTATAGTAAATTCATCTACTCTTCTTGGTGCAGATGAAGAGTAATTGATCACTTCTCCAAACGCTTTTTTAAGTGCAGGAATATTTTCGTTGATACTTCCACTCATGCTTTTCATGTAGTCTGGAATATTCTTTGTTCCTACCTCAGCCACAACAGCAATGATACCCTTAGAGTAATAATACTCTCGTCCACTACCGGAAATAAGTCCTGCAGGTGGTTTACCTCTGTGTATACCATACCTTCTACCTGTCACTTTTGCAAACTCATCATTCATGTTCGCACACAAGACGTTCATATCTGTTCCGTCTATTTCTGCTTCATGCATGAACTTATGTGCAGGGAAAAAGACATTTCCTTGTGAATGGTAGTCAAAGGCTATGGTGATGTTCTCATGCGCATCTACAAATGTTTTGATAGCAGAAGTCTCTGCCTCTGAGAAAGGTTCTTCTCCTCCATAGACATTTGAAGAGGTATTGCTCTGTTTTACAAATCCTATGGAGAAGTTTCTGTTTAGATCCACACCATAAGTACCATCATGGTTCTTACGTCTGTTCTTACGCCAAAAAGAAAAGTGTTTACGTGAATACTCATATCCGTCAGGATTCAGGCATGGAACCATGTAAAGCGTTGATTCATTCAAACTTTTCTCAAGTTCAGGATCTATGTTTTGATTTTCTGCCACATATTCTATAAACTTCAGTGCAAGTTCATTTCCTATCCATTCACGTGCATGTATACTTCCAGTGTAGAGCATCGCAGGTTTTTCATCTGCTGTTTCAACATTTTGAGATATTTTAACAAGGACGATATCCCGTCCTTCATAAGTTGTCCCTATTGGAATAACCTTTATAAGATTTGGATGTTTTTTCTCCATCGCATCAAGAAAGACTAAACTCTGTTCATACGACATATATTGGTTTTTCATATTTTGTTACTCTTTTTATAATTAATTTATCTATTGAACACCCAAAGAATACCTTTTGGTGTATACATCAATCTAATCTTTTGATACAATTAAATTCATGTATACATTCCCACCAAAACGGCGGGAAAAGGTTGAAATAGTAAAGCAGGTTACAGTTTATTTTTCAATGCTTCCCACTGTTTCATAAGCTTGGAAAGTACTTTTTTCTTGAACCATGAAAATTCTTCTTTAAGCTTCTCCGGTGATTCCTCCAAAGTTTCTATGAGTTCCGCAGTATCAAATTTTTCTAAGATCTTTTTAGATTTTTTCTTACTTATACCTTCTACAGAGGTTAAAAGCTTTTTGATCTTTTTTTCCGTCAAGACGATCATTGATTCTTGACTTTCATCTGTTGAAACCTCATCTATACTTACAACTTCGTCATCAGTCTCTACTCTTGGATTACTCTTCGCATGTACTTTTCTCACACTTTTACCATAGTTATCCTGGAAGTTCCACTTTTCACTTGGCCACTCTTCTTTTGTTCTGTCTTCTGTAGGAAGCATAGGGAAAAGTGCATCCAGTTCATGCAGATAGATCTCTCCATCATTTGTATCTCTTGTTTTTTTATCAAGGAAATACGCACCGTCATAACTCGGTGTATAATTTCCAAAAGTAATATAACGAAGTGTCCTAAGTACAGAAGGATCCATCTTACCCAGTTCTTCCCAGTTAAAAAGAGGAATATTTGGTTTAGCAAATCTACCGTTAGAGAATTTCCACATGAGGTACTGACCTATCCAGTCTCTGATGTATGGGAATGCTGCAAATGCTGTTGCACATTCCAAGATACGGTACTTGCCATCGGCACCTACTGCTACGTCACATGCCCAGTACTCAGCATTGGCAGCTTTGGAAACCTGTACAGCAAGATCAAGTAACTCTTTAGGCACATCCATGTAATCCATACTTCCCCCCTGAGAAGTATTTGTCAACCATTCACCCTCTGGTGCTCTTCTCCAGAATGCACATACAGGCTTATGACCTATAAGCATCACTCTTACATCTGCTTCCATTGGTACAAAGTCCTGGAAGTATGCAGGATTATACTTTTTCTGAGCCAATAGATTTCTAGCTTCTTGTTTACTGTCTACCTTATGTACAAAGTAGCCACCATAGTTTGAAGGGCCGTAACTCTTCTTAATGATCTTAGGGTACTCAGTATCTTCTATAAAGTTATCTGCTTTGTCTTTATCGTAATAGATATAGGTCTTAGGGATAGGTATATCATACTTCCACGCAAAACGTGTAACGTTCTCTTTAGACTTGTTAGAGAATTGTGTATCCAAAGAAGGGATGAATTGTACATTTGGTAACTCTCTTGCGATCTCTCTGAATGTCTCATATGCAGTAGCAGGAATATTACCTATAAGAATATCTATCTTCTTATTTTTTACTTCTCTCACAAAACGATCTTTATCGTTCTTCCAGTGATACGTTACAGTCTCTATCTTATCCGGCCATCCTCTAAAGTTTGACTTGTCAAAAAATCTTAATACATGATCAAGATAAAGCATCCCTATTTTTGGTAGTTTTCCGTTCTTCTGTTTTTTTGCCATTTCCATATCCCTATTATTTATTATCTTCACTACACATCCTCATCCACGGGTCAATCCAAAGGATGACGAACACTCTTATTTCTTCGCTTTTCTATCAATAAGATCTACGATCAAGTCAATTTTCTTCTTGTTAAAGTTCAGTCCCATTTTCTCTTGTTCCGGTGTTGCAAAAGCCGGTATACCATTTACTTCAAGTACTACATACTCTTCTTTCTCCATATCGTAGATGATATCTACACCCGCAATGTCTGTACTACACACTTCCGCTGCCTTCTTAGCCAATGCAATGACTTCATCATCTGGCTCTCGCAAGAAGACTGAACCACCACTTGTTATATTTGTACGCCAGTCTGTTCCACTTGCTTTTCTTCCGTAACATCCTACAAACTCACCATCAACGATGTCGACACGGTAATCTGTATTATCATACTTCACAAACTTCTCCACATAGAAAAAACGTAGATCCATTTGGTTCAAAAATGGCAGTAACATATCAAGTGTCGCTTGGTTCTCTATTTTGGTAAGTCCAACCCCACCCCAACCGTCTGTCGGCTTATAAACCATTTTCTCCCATTTTTTCATGATACCCTGAAGATGGTGGGTGTCATCTCTATGACACAGTTTAAAACTCGGTGTTGCTACGCCATGCTGACGCAGTAAAAATGAAGTTTGAAACTTATCTTCAGTCAAAGCAAATGCATCATAGGAATTTATCATCGGCATTACACGGTTGAGTGCCTGATACAAGAAAACTTGATACTGCGTCTGTTCTCCAGCATTATAAGAGAAGAACAGATCAAGCTTATCTACCTTTCGATCATTGTGAAGGATATGTCCATTCTTCGCTACAGCATGTCGAAGGTTCATCTCCGTAAGTGTTTCGATATCTCTTTCTCTAAGTTTCTTTACAATCTTCTCTTGAATTTTATCACCACCGCCATTACTGTAAAGCCACATACCGATTTTTCTTGACATTTTTTACTTCCTTTGCATTTAAGAACTAATCTATTATTTTACTATATTTTACTAAAATATATTCAGAGAAAAAATATAAATATGCCTTAATTATGGGCAATTGATAGAGGGAAAGATGAGTAAACAAAATTTTGATGAATTACAAAAGATCATAGAGATCAATTCATGGACAAAAAATAAAGAAGGTGTCGATGAAAATGGTGAGATATTTGCCTACTGGATACAAGAGTTGGGATATACGCTTACTCGCTATCCAAGAGAAGAAATTGGAGACCACCTTCACCTTATCTCTTCACACAGAAAAGGGAAGAAACTGCTTCTTTTGGGTCATCTCGATACTGTCTTTCCTCCCAATACTTTTGAAAAATTCAAAGAAGATGAAGAGTGGATCTACGGTCCTGGTGTCTGTGATATGAAAGGCGGTAACTATGTTGCCCTAGAAGCACTGAGAAATGCACACCGTGCGTATGGAGAAATTCACAACATCGATTTCCTTCTTGTAAGCGATGAAGAGACAGGTAGTGATGACTCTAAGCACCTCTCGGCAAAACTGGCTAAAGACTATGACTACTGTATGGTATTTGAAGCAGCCGGTTTACATGATGAAGTGGTGGTAGGACGAAAAGGTGTGGGTACTTTTTTTATAGCCATAGAAGGTATAGCCGCACATGCAGGAAACCACTACAGCGATGGGGCCGATGCCAACCTTGAAGCAGCACATAAACTCACGCAGCTTGTGGCTTTAACTGACCTGGAGAAACAAACTACTGTCAATGTAGGTAAGATATCTGGTGGTATAGGTGCCAATACTATCTCACCAAAATCCCACCTCACTTTTGAACTTCGATATACGAATACAGAGGAAAGAGACAGAGTACTCAAAGCTATAGATGAGATCGTTGCACATTCACATGTGGAAGGCACTGAATCGACACTTTCCGGAGGTATCCAAAGAGATGTGATGCAACCCTCCCCTGAACAGCAGAATTTCATAGACCATATCAATACACTCTGTAACATCCAACTCCCTACCGAAAAACGTGGTGGTGTCAGTGATGCCAACATTATCTCCTCCCAAGGCGTAGCCACACTGGATGGCTGGGGACCTTATGGAGACGGTGACCATACCGTACATGAAAGAGCATCCAAAAAAAGTTTTGCAGAGCGTATTGACTTGGTTACTGAGATATTGACACACTTTTTAGAGGGAAAAATATAAATCCACAAAAACGTTAAGTATTACTTAACGTTTTTGCTGTATACTCTTATAGTAACTTATCAATAAGATATAATGTGAGAAGTCGATATACGTCATAAGGAGTTATATATGGAACTTTGGAAAATAATAATATTTTGCCTTATTATCCTGGCAGTTGTTGTGGGTGGATATGTATTTATGTTCTTTCATATTATGAGAAGAGATCCAAAAGAATTGGAATTCAGAAAGCACATCGGTCAAGATGATAGACTGATACCACCTAAAGAAAAAAAATAATACACTTTTATAGAATAACGTGAAATATACTACTATTTTTTTCTCTCTTTGATAATCCCATATGCTTGATTTATCTCTTGCGTTTTAGCAGTAGCTTCTTCCATATAAGAGTCATCTTTGTCTTGTGATTTAATAATATCTGGATGGTATTGACGCACAAGATTTCTATAAGTCTTTTTAACATGACTTTCATCATCACTTTCATTTACGCCTAAGATTTTATAAGCTTCGTCAAGAGTCATTGTTTGCTGTTTATTTTGCATCATGTTTTCAAATTTACTTACCATTGCAGCATATTCATCCGCAGATATAGTTAATTCATTTATAATTTCACGTAAAACTTTATCTTCATCAGAACTAATTCCATTATCAATAAATGCAAGTTGGATCAAAAATCCCACAAACTGCTTACGTTTTATTCTACTGCGACCGAGTAGTTTGTTTAGAGAACGTGCTATCTCTTTTGTATCATCATCTCTCTCTTTTTCTTCGTTAAAGATCTCTTTTAGGATAACTCTAGTTTTCTCTTTATTTGGAAAAACACCGGAAATGTCATCAAACATAATACCAATGAGCTGTGCTTCGAGCTCATGCACTCTGCCATCTGCTTTTGCAACTTTTGCAACAAGTGCAATAAAAAGTCCTAACTCGGTCTCTTTAAATAACTCTTTAGAGCTTGATATCTTTCCTAATTTACTTCTTAGATAAACTTTATATAGATTAAATGCAACAAATAAAGAAGCCAAAATTGAAAGTGTTACCCATATATTTGCAATGAATATGTAATAAAACAGTACTAATAGTATTGCTAAATATATCCATTTTTTTAATTTGATCATTTATGCCCGCTTGTAATAAAATTTATCAAGTATACAATATTTTGTTTTATGTGCGAAAATTGAGTATATTTTATATAAGTTGTGAGCCATAAATAGCTGTTATCCCAAGAGTATAAGCCGCAAGTAAATAGACATTTCTAGGGTTCCCGGAAAGTTTTGATGTTTTGATCTCTGATACATTCAGTATTGCAAGTCCTATACCACTAACATATAGAATGATTGTAAATACTTCATGACTAACTAAACTATTGAGTAAAAATACAGACACTAAAATCAAACTATTGTTATCAAGAGCAAGTCCCGTATATTTTGTTCCACCGGCTAGTCCATATGTACTGAAATAACTAAGTCTAATTGCAGCAGCAGCCATCATAATAAATGCTCCTATTAAAAATATAGGCTCAAATTCTCCATAACTTAAAAGTAAAATTGCAGGAGTTACACCATAACTAACTATATCTATCACGACATCAAGTTGGCCTCCAAACTTTGCATCTGTAGCAGTCCGCCCTTTAAGTTTGCGTGCAACTAATCCATCTGCCCAATCAAAAGCAACAGCCCAGACCATTCCAATCATTGCTGCGGCATAAAGACCTGTGATACTAAAATAAATAGCCAATACGGTACAAGCTAATCCTGAAAGTGATAAAAGGTTGGGAAGATCTCGTACATAAGAGAGGATCGTTGGCTGTGGTGTTTGACTCGGTGTAGTGTTTTCTTTTGACATAAATTAAGTCCTTACCAAATTTTTACTGAAAATCAAGAATATTTGTGATATTATATCTGAAATTTATTAATAAGTTTTACCAAAGGAAACAAAAAATGATTATTTATACTGTTGGAACATTTGATTTACTACATGTTGGACACTTAGCGTTGTTAGAATATTGTGCAACATTGGGGGATAAGCTTGTTGTTGGTGTCGCTTCTGATAAAGTAGTAGGCTCATACAAAAAAAATATACCTGTCGTACCATTAGAACAACGTATGAAAATGCTAAAAGCTTTAAAATGTGTGGATGATGTTGTCTCTTATGATGAACTTGAATACGTGACTAATTGTAAAGAATTAGATATTGATATTTTTGTGATCGGAGAGGACTGGGGAGATAAGCCTCATAACATTGCAGTAGAAAAATTCCTTAAATTAAAAGGTAAAGAAATAGTTCAAGTGAGCTACAATCCAAAAACTTCATCGACAAAGATCAAGCAAAATGTTATTGCCCAAACTCTCAAGAGTGATAACTTGGCTCATACTGTAGACTACAAAACAAGCTTAACGGCTTAGTAAACGCCTGACAGATCGTAGAGGATATAACTGAGTTATATCGCCTTGTTACGTTACATAACTCTGCGATTAAGATAATTCCACTTCCCCTGAAGAATCAAAATCCTATAATTTAACATTGAATATTACGATGGTATCTTCCACAGATTTTTAAATAAAATAATTTTCGTATATTATATTTAGAAGGATAATTAATGCCTATAATTTTTAAGCATAAAGTCATTATCAGTATGCTTATGTCACTTGTTATCGGGCTCTTAAGCTTTTTTCTTTACCAGTTTACATTTGCAAACTCTATAGGAATAAGCTTTATTATTTTGGTTTTTCTCTTGCTCTTTTAAATATTAATACAAGAAGTTCAGAAATAGATATAGATGATGAAGTAGATAATGATGTGAAGTATAGTATAGGCTTCTTGAAAAGAAATTTAAGGCTATTTCAGAAAAAGCAGAAATACTGGAACATGAGATCAAATCTACTGAACTATTTCTTGCGAGTATGTCTCATGAGATACGTACTCCGTTAAATGGTATTATAGGGATGACCGATGTTCTTGATGAAACGTCATTGACTCAGGAACAAAAAGAGTTTGTCTCAATGATCAGAGAAAGTTCCAACAATCTAAGGGTCATCGTAAATGATGTGCTCGATGTCTAGAAGATGAATGCAGGAAAGATGGAGCTTGAGAGTATCCCTTTTGATCTGTATACAAAGATAGAAGCAATGGTAGGTATAATCAGATCTTTATGCCTGTTATGGGTGATGTTGAATCTACACATAGTAGTTTAGAATACAAAAAAGAGAATGGAAAAGAACATATACCAATCATTGCATTGACGATCAATGCACTCCCCGAAGACAAAAAAAATATATGTCTGAAGGAATGGATAACTATGTAACCAAGCCTTTAGATGTAAAGATGATTGAAAAGCTTATTGAGAAATATTGTAATATTCATAAGGATTAACCTGCTCTATTCTCCATTGAGCATATAAGACAGGTCTATTTGATGAAAATTTAGTGGTCTAAAATACCATACATAAAAGATCCTCTTAGGATTAAATTAAAACTAAAGACCTTATAAATTTATATATTCTATAAAGTTTATCCTGTAGCTTTTTTTAGATTGTAGTAAAATGATTATTTTTTATACAATGTATTGAATAATATTATTTCAATTAAGACTATAATTGAAATATGGAAGCCTTTAAAGACTATTAATCCCTTTGATCTTTCTGGCTTTCTGGTAACTTTTAATTTTAGATTGCATAATTTTTCTCATTGGTTTGCCTCCTATAATCTTGTCCAAAATTTAAAAGTTACCTTCTCTAAAAGTACTAATATAACTATATAAATAATTGTCTACTCAAAACCTTATAAAGTTATATTCTTTATACAGTGACTTGAATAATATTGTGTTATTAAGACTATGGCAACAGAAGCAAAAAATCTAATATACAGAAAAGAGGAAAAGATGCCCAATAAATACTTGACAATCAAACAGAAACAAGAAAAGAACTATTCCACAATCGAGAAGAAGCTACAAGAGAAGTACTCCACAATCGAACACAAGATGCAAGAAAAGTATTCTACCGTCGAGCAAAAGTTGCAAGATAAGTACTGTACAATCGTACAAAAGATGTAAAAAAACTTCTCTTAAATAATTAAATGTATTAATACTTTAGATGACATAAAGTTTATTATACTACAACATGAAAACCTTATATGTTTTATAAGGTTTTGGCAGGAGAAAATCAGTCAATTATTTGAAGATTAAAAAATAGGAAATTAAAATAATCTTGCACTTTATATATCCTCATGCTTCTCATAAGGATACATCACAATATTTTAAGACATATTTCTCAATCTTTATATTATAATTTTTTATCTTATAAACTAAAGGATAAGAATGTTAGAAGAGTTTAAAAAGTTTCTCATTAAGGGAAATATGGTAGATATGGCAGTAGGTTTTATCTTTGGTGGTGCTTTTGCAACAGTAGTAAAATCGATGGTTGCCAATGTCGTTATGCCTCCAGTGGGTATGCTTATGGGACAGGTTGATTTCTCTCAACTTTTTATAGCACTTGATGGTAACAGTTACGAAAGTATGGCTGCGTTAGATAAGGCTGGAGCCCCTGCTATCAAATACGGTATGTTTATCAATGATGTGATCTCTTTTGTCATCTTAGGTTTTGTAGTATTTATGTTCATCAAAGCCTATAATAAACTCAAAGAACCTGAAGAAGCTTCTGCTCCGATGACAAAAACATGTAGTGAATGTGCGGAGAGTATACCTCTAGCTGCTAAAAAATGTGGACATTGTGGTAATACAGACGTCTAAAATAAATACGATAAAGACTTCCCTGAAAACCTTATAAAGTTATATATTTTATAAGGTTTTAAAAAGTGGTAGTGTTTAACCAGTATAGTGTTAACGCTTTTTGATATATCTAGGTATCTTCAAAATGGAGATATCCGAACAGATGCACGTTCCTTGAGGGTTGGTTCAAGTGGGTCTATGTATGCAAAGGGAAATAGCGACTACTATGGAACAGTAAGTGCGATAAAGACAATACCACCCACTAAAGCTACAAGCATTACTAAGAAGCTTAACATACCTAGTTTCGCTTTTCTAGCTCGTTCTTTTTTTGCTATCTCATATTCTTCATTAGTCATATTCACTCCATTTTTAATAAAATTCTAGCCTTAAAAAGTTCAGAGTATACTTAGCATTTTATAATAATTTAAAATTCTTGATATGAATTACTCCCTTTTGTCACTCTCTTCATCATCCTGCCATCCATTGTATTCACTGGATTGATTGAGCTGGTTATTGGGTTGGTTCTGTGAGCACGTAAGGGCAATCCCCCGTAAAAACTTAAAGATTGCATCTTTTTTCTCTGCTTGTAAGTTCAGTAGAAAATCTTATAAAATGTTCTATATAGGAGCTTTAATAATGACACCAAAGATTCGATGAAAATATTTATTTTAATGAAAATTCTTTTTTAAAAGTAGCAAATAAATTGCTACAGATATACCTGCAGACCCCAAGATCATAAGCATGACCATTATCTGATACCGTACTGCGATCAAGGGATCAACACCTGAGAGTATCTGACCTGTCATCATCCCCGGTAAAGAAACCAGACCCACAGCGAAAAGAGCATTGATGATGGGGATGAGTGCCGCTTTATAGGATGTCGCCCTCGCCTCTACATAAGAATTTTCTCTACCTATCTCACTTTCAAATCTCTCGGCAGAGATACTCACTGTATTCATCGAGTTTGCAAAGATCATCCCTGCTATAGGTATAAGAAATCTGGGTTCATACCAGGGATTCAGGTCCAATACACCAAAAATGACCATGATCAATGTAAAAAGCCCGCCAATAAAAATAGAAATAAAAGCATAAAGATAGAGTGACTTGTTTATCTTTTGAAGTGGACGCATGGCGATGACACTCGCAGCAATGAGCATCACACAAAGTATCGAGACCACAAGATAAGGAGAATCGGCATCAAAGATATAGGTAAGAACATACCCTATCAAGATCAATTGTATCAACATTCTAAAGAGAGCATAAAAAAGTGTCGTCTTGTCTTGCGTCCAACGCATATAGATCACGATGACCACAGTCACAGGGATCATTACCCATAAAAGATTTAAAAGTGAGATATTATAAATTGATGTATTCATAAGATATTATAGCAAATTACAGTGACGGCTTAACATCTGCCTTATGCTATCGTTATTTGACAACCCCTTTGATTTGTAATGCATCCCTCGTCAGTTTCAAACGTAGTGATAGATCTTTCTGATCATAAATATCTATATTTGTAGCGAAGACCCACACATCCTTAGAGGTTTCCACATATCCTACATACCAACCAATTTTTGGTTTTGATCCACCTGCCAAACCTGTCTTTCCCCGTATGCTATAAGCTGGTGTTTGTTCAACCAGCATAATTTGTCGTAACGTCTCGTATGATGATGTACTGAATGGTAGTGTACGCTGATACACTTTTTTTAGGAATTCTACTTGTTCCATTGCACTGATCTTAAGTGAACCATCAAGCCAAAATGTTTCTCCATCAAAAGGCTCGTGTAACTCTCCATAAGAAGTATTTTGCAGATAGCTTTGATATTTTTGAACCCCAACACGGCGTGCAAGCTCCTGAAAACACCAGACACATGAAACCTTAAATGCACTTTCAAGCGTCTGATCACAATTCCAATCCGAAATAGCATACATATGCCCATCCCACTTAAATAGATCATCCTTTCCGGA
The DNA here is from genome assembly GCF_041562805.1 of Sulfurovum sp. GTDB lineage: Bacteria > Campylobacterota > Campylobacteria > Campylobacterales > Sulfurovaceae > Sulfurovum. The sequence continues at coordinate 51,054 of NZ_JBFFOH010000003.1, forward strand.
AATAACCTTTTCTTCAAGTGCAATCAATGTATTGAGTATTTTAAATGTAGATGCAACCGTAAATCTATAGTTTGCACGAAGATCATTATGTATGAACGTCTCTCCACTGCCTACTGATGAAATAACTATAGTTCCAGTCAGCCCCTCATTGACAAATATGTTTGTAATGTCTTGATCTTCTGCCACTGTTTGAACTGAAAGTAATAAAATCAAGATAAAACTATGGATGTATTTGTGTATCGTTGTTGTCCAAAGAAACATTCTATTCCTTTATCTTTGATAGGGATAGTATACAAGAAAATCTCATACAACGACAAATAATTACAAGCATGAAAGAGATGCACTGAAAACCTTATGTATCATAAATAAATTCTGATATAGTAATACTTTAGATACAAATTGCCATCGGCACCCGAAAAAATAAAAGGATAGGTAGAAGATGAATGGAATGATAAAGCTTAGATTGACTATAGGTGTAGGGATCATGTCCCTTGCCATACTCTTAACGGGCTGTACAGGTATGAAGATGCCCTCTCTTGAAAAAGACCAGATACCTTTAGCAGCCATTACAGATACACCGACAGGTAAACACAATGCAGGAAGGTTTGTTTGGCATGATCTTATAACTGATGATGCTTCTAAGGCAAGAAAGTTTTATGCTGCACTCTTTGGATGGTCATTTGAAGATCAAGGTCAATATACAGTTGTATCCAATCATGGTAAAGCGATCGGCGGGATATTGGAGCTAGCACCTAAACCTGGTACTGAAGCAGAGGCGATCTGGCTACCTTCTATGTCAGTTGCCAATGTTGACAGTTCTATTGCCTACTTGAAATCAAAGAAGGGTGAAGTGCTCAAAGGTCCTGTCGATATGAAAAAGAGAGGTAGAGGTGCCATTGTGAGTGACCCTCATGGAGCTCAACTGGTACTACTTAATGCAAAAGGTGGAGACCCTGCAGAGGCTGTACCTAAGATAGGTGACTGGTTGTGGACTGAACTTTGGACACATACGCCTAAAGAGAGCTACGCTTTTTATCGCAAGTTAGGAAAGTATGATGCTTCTGAGTTGAGAGAAGACTACCGGATATTAAAGAGTAAAGACAAATGGCGTGCAGGTATCAGACATCTGGCTAAAGCGGATGTCAAAGCACGCTGGGCTTCGGTCATACGTGTAACAGATCCAAAAGAGATCACTGAGCGTGTACCAAAACTTGGTGGGAAAGTATTGATGGAACCTGATGAAGAATTTATGAATGGTGATGTTGCAGTGATTGCAGATAATACAGGTGCGTTGCTTATCGTACAGCGTTGGTCTGAGACATCGTTAGAGGAGGTAAAGTAGCCATGAAAAGATCACTAAAATGGATACTAACTATCTTATTGACTTCGTCTGTGGCACTTCTGACAGGATGTTCTAGTTCAGGAACAAGTACACATGTTTCAATATATAGTGGATACGGCTATCCACATTATGGATATTATGGCGGATATTATTATGGTGGTTCTTATCCACCACCTACACATAGACCACCCGGAACTAGACCACCCGGAACCAGACCACCAGGAACCAGACCACCAAGACCTACACATCCTATAGCGAGGCCAGACAGACCAAATAGACCATCAATAGGACGACCGTCAACAAGACCGTCATCAAGTATGCGATCACGACCATCACGTGGAGGTGGTGGAGGAAGACGTAGATAACTCTTCCACGCATTAAGCTGCAGTAAAATGAATTTTATTGTAGTGTATAAACTGTTGAATGTGTAAGGAAAGAGAAATAAGTCTGTCTGCCAAGCTAAAAGCTTAGCAGACAAGGTTCTTAGAATTTATACGTTACACCGACGTTCACAGTGTCAACCGTTAAATCACCGTTAGATCCAAGAACATTTTTATCGTCATCAAACAATGATACATAGTCTACAAATACAGCTACGTTATCATTGACAGAGTATTCTACACCAGCACCCCATGTGAAGCCATCATTATCATCAAAATCTGTGCTATCGATATCATAGTCAAGTGATACTACTCCATATCCAAGAAGTGCGTACACATTAAATGCTTCACTTACAGGGTACATTGGTTTAGCATAGATTCCCCATGCATCAACTGACACATCTTGTTCGTAGGCAGTACCGCTTGCCCAAGTATTGTCACCTACTCCAAACCAATATCTACCTTCAATGGCAATATACTCATTGAATTTATATCCCGCTTGGATCATCAGTTCATCAAAGGTATCCGAATCTCTAGAATAACTTGTATCAGGATCCCACTTTCCGTCTAGTGCACCATAAGCAAGACCAGCATAAAAACCAGCTGATGATTTGTATGCCATTGGGGTCTCTACCATTGGTTCAACTGGAGCGATGTCTCCACCTGCTACTGCAAATGTACCCATTGCAAAAACCGCTACTAATGAAAGATTAAATTTTTTCATAATAGTTCTCCTTGTTTTAATGTAATATAATTATAGAGATAAAGTATGAATCATCTGTGAAAAATATCTTTAAAAAATAGAGTTTTATACCAAGTTGAATTCGTATATTTAGAAGATTATCTCTGTGAAGAAACCTTATAAAATATATAACTTTATAAGGTTTTTAAAATAGGATACTTGGTTTTTATTTTGCTATATATCTAAGCCAGAAATACCCAAATAGTCCGGCAAATAAAGAAGCTGCCAAAATCCCTACTTTGGCTTGAAAAATTAATTCAGGGTTATTAATAAATGCTAAGTCTGCCACAAAAATAGACATAGTAAATCCTATACCTCCAAGAAATGCCACACCAAAAATTTGACTCATGCTACTGTCATGAGGAAGAGATGCTATCTTCAGTTTAATAGCCAACCATGCTACACCAAAAATACCCAATACTTTTCCAAGTATCAGCCCTCCTATAATCCCCATGGATACAGGTTCCATGATCGTAGTACTTATAGAACTAAAATCTATAGCAATTCCAGCATTTGCCAATGCAAATAGAGGAATAACGATCAGCGCTACAGGCAAATGCAGATCCCTTTCAAGTCTTGCAGCAGGAGTACCAATGGCATTTATATTACTTTCAAGCTTTAAAAGTATCGCTTTTTGTCTCTCATTCATACCTTTTGTAGAATCGATAGGATACGTGTCATATTCATCAAGGAGTTTTTTTGCATCTTTTCTAAAACCTACTGCTGAAAGTTTAGGTCTTGTAGGTATAGCTAATGCTGCTATAACTCCTGCTATCGTGGCATGAACACCAGATTCAAGCATAAAGAACCACATAAAAAGCCCCACTATAAAATAAGGCAAGATCATATGGATACCAAAACGGTTGAATGCGACTAAAATTAAAAAAGATGCTCCCGCCAACATAAGAGGCAACATATGTATCTGTTCTGTATAGAAAAGTGCTATGACCAATACTGCACCGAGATCATCTACAATCGCCAAAGCAACCAAAAATGTAACCAATGCAGGTGGTACACGTTTACCTAAAAGTACTAAAGCACTAATGGCAAAAGCAATATCTGTAGCCATAGGTATACCCCATCCACCAGCTCCTTGCGTACCATAATTGATATAAATGTAAATAAGTGCAGGAAATACCATACCACCTATAGCTGCCAAAACAGGAAGTAATGCAGCTTTAATATTGGACAACTCACCTACTGTGACCTCTCTTTTGATCTCTAGTCCAATAATAAAGAAAAAGATAGCCATCAGTCCATCATTTATCCAATGGTGGAGAGTATGAGAAAGTTTCCATTCACCTACATTAAAATCTATTTTCATATGAAAAAAGTGTCCATATGCCTCTGAGAATGAAGTGTTAGCAAATATCAATGCAATGATTGTCATAAACATTAAAATCGCACCTGTAGTAGTCTGTGCATGGATAAAGTGCTCAAAAGGAGTTGCAACTTTTTTAAAGGTTTTTTCCCATGGGGCATATAGTTTCATTTATCTTTCCTTAATATCGTTTATTTGGATACTAGTAACTCTTTGAGCTCTTTGATATCATTGCGTAACATTTTAATTTCTAACCTTGCTGCATCTTCAACCAAATGAACTTCATTTACAATATTCTCTTCTTCCTGGGCATTCATCTCATTCATTGCATCTACAACTATAGCAATAATAAGATTAACAATAATAAAGGTTGCTAAAAAAATAAATGGAATAAAGAATATCCATGCAAGAGGATAGATTTCCATAATTGGTCGTACGATTCCCATAGACCAGGATTCCAATGTCATAATTTGGAACAATGTATAAAATGACTCGCCCAGTGTACCGAACCACTCCGGAAACTTTTCTCCAAATAACTGAGTTGACATAATAGCAAAAATATAGAAAAAGAGCGTTAATAGCCCTGCGATAGATGCTATACCCGGAATCACACTCAACAATGCAGCGATGATCTTCCTCATTTGTGGTACAACCGTGATAAGTCTGAAAAGTCTCAGTACTCTCAATACTCTAAATATCTCAAATCCACCGCTTGAAGGAACTAAAGAGATCGCAACAACGGTAAAATCAAACAGAGACCATGAGTCTCTGAAAAATGACCCTTTGTAGACATAGATCCTTAAAAGGATCTCTATTGTAAAAGTCGTGATAACAAAGAAATTAAACCACTCAAAAAAAGTATGGTAATCTGTAGCAAAACTTTTTGATGTCTCAAAACCCATAGTAATACCATTAAGAACTATCAACCCTATGATAAAGTTTTGAAACTTAGAATTCTCGACAAACTGTTTTATAGCGTTATACATCTATACTCCTTATACAATTAATAAAATACTAATCGGACGGAATTATAATCTATATAAGTTAAATGTATGTAAATAGAGCGAGAATTCTCTCAATGTTGCATCTTTTTATGAGTAGGATTCATTATCTGTAACAACAAACATTACGTTTGACGCTCTTTTAAAATGTCCATCCCGGACACTTAGGCTTAGAACTATCACACTTTTCAGCATTTAATATCTGTGCCTCATGCGTATAGACAAATATGTGATGTCCCATCTCTCTATAGGTATTTAAATTTTTTATGAGTGTTTCAGCTAGCTCATTGGATACTACAACAATGAACATGACATTTGACTCGCCATCAGAGTGTCCGTCCTGGACACCTGACTCACCATCGCCGCGTGCATTTAACTGGGTATATCCGGTGATCCCGATATTTTTAAGAATTTTTATTAATTTATTTTCAAACGTGCTGTTAATGATAATCTGTACTGATTTTCCTGCATACATCTCTATTGACATTCATAACTCCTTTTAATTGTGATTCATTACGCTTTAAGACCCTATATACCAAATCGTCATTTGATAGAAGAGCGGGATTCCGACAACAACATTGAAAGGGAAAGTCACTCCCAAAGACAATGTTAAATAATACGATGGGTTTGCCTCTGGTACTCCATAACGCATTGCCGGAGGCACTGCGATGTATGAAGCACTAGCCGATAATATGGCTAACAAGAACGTTCCACCCACTGAAAACTCAAGGATCGATGCACCTATGATAATACCAAGTGTACCTCCTATAAGCGGCATGATCATACCAAAAGATATAAGTATAACACCCGCTTTCTTGAGTGTATCTGCTTTTTTGGCAGCCTCAATACCCATATCCAATAAGAATAGACATAAAACTCCCATGAAGATATCCTGCGTGAACGGTGTCACTTTTGCAAGAGATTCTGGAGATGCTGTTGCACCGATCAGGAGTGCACCCAGCAAGACGACCACACTTCCGTTTGTAAACGCTTCATGAAGCAGAGGTCCCCACTCGGTTTTTACTTCAGCAGTACCTTTCTGCGCAGCCAATCTTTTTCTTACGAAGGCTGCCATCATGAGTCCCACGATGATCGCAGGTGATTCCATAATAACCATCATCACGATAGGATAACTCTCATAGCTAACACCGGATACTTCTAAAAATGCCACAGCCGTTAAGAATGTTGCAGCACTTACAGAACCGTAGTGTGCGGCTATCGCTGCGGCATCAAACTGATTGATCTTGTTTCTAAAACGCAATAGTCCATAACCGATGATCGGTAGCAAGAAACCTAAGATCGTAGCCCAGATGATCGACTCAACTGCCAGTTGAAAATCTGCTTTACTTAATGCAATACCACCTTTTAACCCGATGGCCATTAACAAATAAACACCTATACCTTTACTCATTCCCTCGGGAAACTTTAGGTCTGAATTTATTAGCTTTGCAACAACACCAAGTGCAAAAAACATTACAGCTGGTATGAGTAGACTATCTATTCCCATGATTTAACCTTTGTGTGAGATATTACTTTTTTTAACATCAATATATTTTGATTGAATGAAAGAGCATTTATTAGTAGTAATAGTGAATACATACCTAGTACAGGTACTTGATCGATTTTTGACCATATAATTTTTGATAATTCTGACATTTTTGTTCCTTTGCTTCAATGTACATTCGGAAAGTAACGTATTATTTAAAACCAGATCTATTAAATAAGACAGATTTTATCTTATTTAAACAATTTGTTACAATAATATACATAATATTGAGAAAGTAAGCCATTTTTATTATGGTATTTGATTATATTATAATAAAATGTAGACTTCATACAAACTTTTTACAAAAGTAAATTGTCACTCTTCCACATCAGCCAATGTCAAAGCAAAAAGTACATTGACTCCATGAGACATAAGTACTTTTTGCGCTTCTTGCAGTGTAATACCAGTGGTGATGATGTCATCTACAAGTATCACGTCTATGTTTGATCTTCCATTGTAAATAAACTCTCTTGGGTGGTCCAAACGGAACTGTAGCGTTTTACCTGAATAATTCACCCTGTTTTGTGCCATCAGAGAGCTGTGTTGTGGGATGGAGTATTTCGTTTTCATGGCCCGTGTAAGAAGTGCCACATGAGCGTAACCACTTTTAACATATTCATCTATGCCTACGATATATACATCTCTATCATCAGACTCTACAAATTCTTCAATAAACGGTTTCAATGTCATCTTGGCCAATGCTTTATATATACGGTAGCCTTCGGGTTTGTGTTTACTGTGAAGCAGTGTTTCAAGGCTGGAGTATTTGAAAAAGCTAATGACATCGAGAGTGCCTACTTTTCGTGTACTTATAGCAGGTACAAACAGTTGTTCAACACATGTCTTGCAGATGATATTAAAATTTAGTTTTGAACACGAGAAGCAACGCATAGGCTATATGATCTTATTTAGAGCTTCAACTGCCCCCATAGGAAGTTCGATCTGTGCACCAAAGCTCTCTCTGGGATTGATACGTATAAGAGGAACATCAAATCTTTTGGCTATCTGTTCAGAAGTATTTCGTACTGTTGGTACGGCTGTACCTGCTCCCATTTCAACAATGGCAAGTTTCGCACCCTCAGCTTCAAGCCTTTCTATCCATAGACTCAGTCTCTCTCTTTGTCCATTGGTACGTGCATACTCCCAGCCAAAGTCTCCAAACATCAAAATGTTAGGTCGTGCCATAGCACCGCAGAAAGGACAGGCAGGTAGAGGTTCTTTGGCTTTAAAACCCTCTTCTATCTCTATAAAGGTATCATCAGCACTCCAAAGTATCCCCTGACAATTATCGATACATTGCATATGATGGATAGAGCCGTGACACTCCATC
>NZ_JBFFOH010000004.1:0-54360 GCF_041562805.1 Sulfurovum sp.
AGGATCTTCTATATCGTGCAGTAAAAATTGTGGGAAGTTAAAAAGTACTTCCCTTGTCCCAAAAGTAGGAATGATCTGTGCATTTGTAAGTGTGAGACCGAAACGCTTTTTGTTATATGTCAACATCCCTTCTCTAAGCTCTGCTTCACCAGCAGTTTTCGGATACTTGTTGAGTAGTGAAGATGCATCATTGAGTGCATCCAGTATAAATGCAGGTGTTTCAAACTGAGGCTCACCGATCGTCAGGCTCAGTGCACTGTAATCACTGTTGGGTGTCACATTTTCAAGTAGTTGATTGAGTTTCTCAAAAGGGTAAGTTTCGAAGTTCATTGTTGCCCTAAATTTTTAAAAGATTATACCGTATTTGGAGTAAACTACAACTTTACGATAAACGCACCCGCATTGATATGTTCACGTACTTTTCCCAACGCTTCTCTTGCCTCTTTTTCATTATTATACGCACCGATAAGTACCTTGTAGTTATCTGCATGACGTACACTGTATTGTAATCCTAAGGCTTCTATTTTTACCAAATACTCGCCATTAGGCATCTTGGAAAATGAACCTGCCTGTACATAATACTTTTGAGTAGGGGTTTTTGTTACCTCTTTTGCTTTTAAAGGTACTCTTGTCTCTACTTTGGAAAATATATTTTGGGATGCAGGCTTTTTCTTTTGTACTATTTTGGAAGGTGACTTAAGCGTGGGTTTGGCCTTACTTTTTACCAGCCATTGCATGATCTTATCTTGAAGTTTTGCTCCACGGTATTTTGCCTTTGTACTGTTAATGAGAATCACAACCGTATAGAATTTCCCTGCTCTGTTCTTAACATAGCCTCCTATGTTTTTCACTCGTCTAAGTGTACCCGTCTTCATCCATGCACGTTTCTTTACCACCGTATTTCTAAAACGGCGTTTTATGGTGCCATCTACACCGGCTATCGAAAGTGTTTCCATCCACCTGGATCCATAACGATCATATGCATCGTCATACATATGACCCAATAGTTTTGCATTCATTTTGGATGTACGGGAAAGCCCGCTTCCATTGTCTATCCTTAATTTGCCCTCACCTAGTGCACCTTTTGACTTCAAGATCTGAACAATGGCATCTCTTCCCTTTTGAATCGTGGCAGGTGAACCATACACTTTTGCTCCCAAAAGCAGTAAAAGATGTCTTGCATAAAGGTTGTTACTCTCTTTGGATGTTTCAGAGATGATCTCTTCCAATGTCTCCGAATAATGGGTGAAAAGCATTGTTGCATTCTGAGGTATCTTCTCCAACTTTAACGATCCTCTTATCTTTATACCCTCTTTTTCAAGCTGGTCTTTGAGTGCATAATAAAATGATTTATAGGGTTTTGTCACTACTTTACAGATATTTCGATTACCACATCGTTTGGAGATCTTACCTTTGAGTAGTACTATCGGAACCACTTCACTCTTGTCGATCGCTACACCAGGCCAGGAGTATTTTCCTTTACAGGGTTTATTGACATGTTCTAATTGATTGACAACTTTATAACTTTCATCTACATTTTTTTTATGTACTTTGTTTTCTTTGGGGTTTACACATACTGTCACCACACGTTCATTGAACATCATCGCATCAGGCATGGCATTGTACGCACTGTAGGGATGTTCATCAAAACCTGAACTGTCTTTGTTTCCCACTTTAAAATAGCTTCTGTCTATGATAATATCACCTTTGATCTCATCGATGCCTTTTGCACGGATATTGTTAACGATCGTTTCAAGGTCCTTGTCACTTAAAGTCGGATCACCAAATCCTTTAATGACCAGATCCCCTTGAAGTACACCATTTTTCACTGTCCCATCTTTATAGAACTGCGTAGGCCAACGGTAGTCAAAACCCAATTTTAGTACAGCTGCATATGTCGTTAAGACCTTGATCACAGACGCAGGTGTACGTGTTTTATATTCATTCAGTGAAGCAACAACTTTGCCGTTTTTACCCGCTTCTTTGATATAGATACTGATATCTTTTTTGGCGATACCTGACTTTCGTATCTCTTCATTGATGGCTTGCGGTAAGGCATAAAGGTAGACAGACAGGAACAAAGAAACGATTATACTTCTCAACATACTTCCTTATAGGCATTTAGCAGTCGCTCCATCGCTTCTTTCAATACTTCTTTGGATGTCCCCACATTCAGACGCATAAAGCCTTCTCCCGCATCTCCAAAGCTCATTCCGTCATTGAGTCCGAGTTTTGCTTTGTACACAAAGAAATCCACCAATGTATCATGAGACATTCCCATCTCTTTACAATCAAGCCACATTAAAAAAGTAGCTTCCGTAGGCACTACAGATATAGGTATATTATGTTCTTGTAAAAATGCTTTGACATAGGTAATATTTGACAGTAAATGTTCTTTTAAACGCTCTAACCACGGTGCACCTTCCGTATAGGCACTTATCAATGCATCTATTCCAAACGGATTCCCGTTAGTAATGCCTGATCTGTTCTGTTCCAGTATATACGCTTGGCGTAAACTTTTATCAGGGATGATTGCATAAGAAGTATTTAAACCGGCGATATTAAACGTTTTGGAAGGGGCATTTAATATAACACAATGATCCATGATCTTATCAAAACTGCCAATGATGTGATGGACTTTCTCGTAGACAACATCCGCATGAATTTCATCCGAGATGATCAGCACATCGTTCTCTATACAGATCTCAATGATCTTCTCCAACTCTTCTCTATTCCATACGCGTCCAGTAGGATTATGAGGGGAACAAAGTAAAAAAAGTTTTGCTTCTTTGGCCTTGTATGCAAAATCTTCAAAGTCTATATGGTAACTGCCATTTTCATACACCAGTGTATTGTCGAGTACTCTTCTGTTTTTATGTTTGACCGAACTTACAAAAGGTGGATAAATAGGAGTTTGAACAATAATGCCATCACCCTCTTGACTGAAGGCAGAGATAATAAAATTCAATGAAGGCACCACACCATAACAAGGTACGATCCACTCTTTTTCTATCTTCCAGGAAAAACGGTTTTGCATCCAGTTTTGAATCGATTCATAATAGCCTTCTGGGTAAACAGTATAACCGTACAAAGGATGAAAAGCCCTTTTTTTTATCGCTTCTTGTACACACTCAGGAGAAGCCAGATCCATATCTGCAACCCACAAAGGAAGCAGGTCATCTGTGCCAAACTTCTTTCTGCTTTCATCCCACTTTACAGTATGTGTACCTTGACGGTTTACAGCTTCAAACATTTTTACTTCTTTTGCCAGATCGTCATATGTGCTATGGTATACTGATGTTTACGTGCCGTCTCCTGTATAACAAACGGAACATCTTTCGTATCGATGAATTCAAAGTCATTTCCAAGTATCTCTTTAAGTCCGTCAAGTGTTGTCACATTTTCACCGTCTCTTTTGTACCCGCCTACCCACTTCTCTTTGGGTGTAGACTCTTCCTGCCAAGTGTATGGAGAAGTGAGGATGAGCATACCTCCATCATTTATACGTAAAGCCAGTGAATCTAAAAACTTTTTAGGATCATAAAGTCTGTCTATGAGATTACCGCCAAAGACAAGGTCAAAGTCTTTGTAAATTGGTTTTAAATTACAGGCATCTGCTTGCCAAAACGAGACTTTTTTTCGTTCTTCTTCCAAATCAAAATCTGCAAGATTGACTTCATAGAAGTTTTCCAATTCCCCCTCAGTTGGCATGGTATAACGTAATACGCCATTTTCTTTAAGACTTTCAGCTTCCTGTATGAAACGTGCAGAAAAATCCACACCTATCACTTCATCAAACCCCCGTGCCAGTTCAAATGAGCTTCGCCCTATGGCACAGCCAATGTCAAAGGCTTTTCTCTTAGGTTTGTCTTTCATATATTCTAAAGCTATACGCGCACAATGTGCCGGGTAATTTTCTACACCTAACGCATTTTCACCCCAACCAAAATGACAATACTGGGAGATGACAGTATCTGTATTATAAATGTTGGTTGTCACATTCTCTTCATAGTCACTCTGAATATACCTAAAGCCTGCATGCTGGTAAAAATGTCGTCTAAATCCATATCGGCTCTTTTGTGTAGCAAGGTTCCCACAACTTATCCATGATCCCCCGTTAATAAGATTGTGTTTACCATCATATGTCGGTACTGTAAAGTCATCATAGATAGGGTGTACTTTAAAACCATCAAAAGGATAGATAGGTGTACGTGACCATTGCCATACATTTCCTATCACATCGTAAAACTTGCCATGTTCATACATATCAACAGGGACACAAGAGGCAAAAACTTCAAGATTGATATTTGCTATCGTTTCACCTTTTTCGTTCCATTCCAGGTAGGAAAGTACTTTACTTTCATCACGCAATCGTATGTATTCATCTTCTGTGGGTAATGTGATAGTATTACCCTCTTTTTCGCTTTTCCACTTACAAAATGCAGCTGCTTCCAAGTGATTCACTTCTACTGGCCAGTTCAGTGGAAGGTCTATTTTTCTGCTCAAAGTACGAAGTTTGTAGCCTGATTCTGCTTTATCCCAGAACATAGGATACTCTGCATGAGTATAGGCTTTCCATGCCTTTCCTTCTTCACACCAAAACATATCATTGCTGTACCCATCATCATTTACAAAATCTAAGAATTCAGCATTGGAAGTAAGGTATTTGGCAGCCTTAAATCCTGGTATATGTGCCTGATGGTCTCCATATTCATTGTCCCATCCAAAAAGTTTTGCATCTTTATTTTTCCCCAGGACTACTGTACCCGCACTTACATCAAGCAGTCTGTTTTTAGGTGCATCTGCATAACTTTCACACTCTTTCCATTCTTTGTTTTCCTGTACAGATTCAAATGGAAGTTGACGTATAAGTACCGAAGAAGTTTCAAGATGAATGTTCTCATGTTCAATGCCCATCAAAACAACCCACCAAGGTGAGTCATCTGTAATGGGGAGTTCTAAAGGAAGGGTATCTATAAGTGTAGAGACTGTTTCATATACCTTGTCCCGATAGGTTTGGGTTTCAGCCAAAGTCGGCCAGTTATAATGCGCTTCATTCAGGTCATCCCAACTCATCTCATCCACACCCACAGCGAAAATAGACTCTAGTCTGGGATCTATACGTTCATTGATGATCTTGGCAAGTTTGAATTTGTTAATAAAAAATGTAGCGGTATGTCCATAGTAAAAGATGATAGGATGACGAAGAGGATCTGCCTTTTGAAAATAAGCACTTTCATCTACAACAATATTAAAGAGGGATTCATAACGTTTATAACAATGTTGAAAATAGGCTTTGATCTCTTCTCTTTTGAGACTGGAGTCTGTCCCATGAAGTGTAGGTATACTTAGCACGTGTCATTCCTTAAAAGTAATATACATGTAAGATACCTGACTAGTCTTAAAAATCTGCCTTTTCCTTCGCACTCTCTATCATAGAGATAAAAATAGTATAAAGGTTCGCAATCACGGCACCAATGACCAAGCCTGTTGCTAAAGGATCATTCCCGTAAAACTGTAAAGCAAAAAATGCCGGTAGAAGGTGTAAGTCTGCAACTAATGAACCTGCTAAGAGTTCAGCTGAAAGCAGATTTCTTACTCCTATCTTTAAAAGTGTAGAGATCACATTTACAGAACCTGCTACAAACAGTGCTACCGCAGAATGCTCATACAAAAATGCTGCTGATGTCGTAAGTGACATCAACGTAAAAAACATATAAAAGACTTTACCCCAATTCATTCAAACTCCTTAAAATTTAACTATAGTGTACCATTTCCACACAAAGAAAAAATACTTTATTCTTTAGATCGTCCCGTTTTCATACATGGCACGCATTTTTTCTTTCTCTTTTGTTCTTTTGAGTTTTTCTGCTTCCTTTTCTCTGAAGCCACCTACTGAGAAACCAAGCCACATCAAGATAGGTGATGCCACAAAGATAGAAGAGTATGTACCGACTATAATACCTACAAGCAGTGTGAAACTAAACCCGTTAATGATCTCTCCACCAAATAGATAAAGTGTAAGTACAACAAAGAATGTCGTAAGTGATGTCAATGTAGTCCGTGAAAGTGTACGCGTCACCGACTCATCGATAATAGCTCCAAGGTCTGGGTTCTTGATCGTTCTTACACCTTCACGAATACGGTCAAATACAATGATCGTATCGTTCAGTGAATATCCGAGAATGGTCAATAGTGCTGCCAGAATGTCGAGGTTGACCTCAACATTAAACAAGACGATCATCCCCATAGCGATGGTCACATCGTGCATGAGCGCCATCACAGAAGCAACAGCAAAACGCCATTCAAATCTAAAAGAAACATAGATCAGGATACCGATGATAGCCAGGACCATCGCCATAAGTCCTTTTTCACGTAATTCAGACCCTACTTTGGCACCAACCATATCGACACGTCTTACTTCAAAGTTACCAGTATCTTGAAGCAGTGTTCTCATTTTGTCACCGACATCTTCACCCAGTGCTTTTGAACTCGTTTTGGTACGGATAACCACTTCATCCTCACCACCAAAGAAAGTTACTGTTGCACCTTCATAAGATTTATCTAGATCTATTGCTTCTCTGACCTTTTCTATAGGTGCTTTACCTTCGTATTGTACCTGTATCAGTGTACCACCGGCGAAGTCAATACCATAGTTAAATCCTTTACCAATGATCAAGCCTAATGCGATGATCAGCACTGTTACAGAGAGGAGTCCGAAACGTTTACTCTTACTCATCAATGAGAGAGGTTTTTTATATTTGAAAATTTCCATTATTTCGCTCCCTCTGTCTTGATACCAAACCAGAAGTTTAGTTTTTTCTTATCGATCTTAGGTAATATCCATTGGTAGATACCATGTGTTCCTACAATAGCCGTAAGCATAGATGCCATAATACCGATACTCATCGTAAGAGCAAAGCCTTTGATCGCACCTGTACCATATGCATAAAGTACTGTTGCTGCGATCAATGTTGTGACGTTGGCATCCCAAATGGCAGTAAAGGCATTACTATACCCATCTTCTATCGATTTACCAACCGATTTTCCTGCATAGAGTAACTCCCTTATACGTTCAGAGATAATAACGTTCGCATCAACTGCCATACCGACAGTCAGGACGATACCTGCCATACCAGGCAGTGTAAGTGTTGCACCAAAGAGTGACATGATCGCAAGTATCAAAAAGAGGTTTCCTATCAATGCCACATTCGCAACGACACCTGCCATACCATAGTAAAGAACCATAAAAATGACAACCAGGATAAACCCTAATCCCAAAGCCATAGAACTGGCCTTAATACTGTCTGCACCCAAACTTGGTCCGACAGAACGTTTTTCCATCACATAGACAGGTGCAAGCAATGCTCCTGAACGAAGAGCAATGGCAAGGTCATGTGCTTCTGAAAGTTCAAATCTTCCAGAGATCTGTACACGTCCACCACCGATACGTTCATTGATATTCGGTGCCGAATAGACTTTGTTATCCAAAACAACTGCCATGCGTTTACCTACACTTACACCTGTAAAGTCGCCAAATATTTTGGCACCTTGACCATTGAGTGTAAAGTTGATCACAGGCTGATTGCTTTCATCAAATCCGACTTTTGCATCTGTGAGCATAGAACCATCAAGGACAGGAATAGCACGAAGCAGATATTTTTCATCTGTATTTACATCTGGAAGTATTACATCACCATAACTTCTTGCTTCATCCGCACTCATAGTATGTACTCTTGTATTTCTGTCTTCATCCACTGCCATAAGTTGTAAATGTGCTGCACGAGCAATGAGTTCACGTATACGTTGTTCATCTTCTTGCGTTTTGATACCTGGTACTTCTACAAGGATCTTATCTTCACCCTGTTTTGCAACCGTTGGTTCTGCAAGTCCGAATTCATTAAGTCTGTTTCTAATAGTATCCACTGCTTGTTGAATGGCATTTTGCTCCGTACGTACCACTTCAGCTTCCGTCATAGCCACTGAAAATTTCAATCCATTGTCAATAACGACTGTACCTTCAAGCTCTTTTTTGAGAAGAGCTTTGGCTTTAGTTACATCATCTGTATCAAGAAGTTCAAAAGTGATCTTTTCGCCATCCACCATACGAAGTTCATCAAAGATGATCTCTTCATCATCAAAGATATACTTTACCGATGCTGCCATAGACTTAATGCGTGACTCAATAGCAATTTCACTTTTGATACCAAGAAGCATATGCAAACCACCTTGAAGGTCAAGCCCTAAGGTGATCTTCTTTCCACTTTCACTTTGCGTCAAAGAGGGAATAGAAAAAACTAGACCAAAAATAAGTGCAAACGCAAAAAGGATTACTCTGAAATTAAGCGTTTTCACCCAACTCAACCTTTTTTGCAACATATGCTCTATCAAGTTTAACAACAGTGTCATCATTTAGTTTGATTTTGATAAAATCTTCTTCAGCTTTAACAATTACAGCCATAAGACCACCTGTTGTGATGATATTATCACCTTTAGTCAGGCTATCAAGCATTGCTTTATGTGCTTTTTGATGTTTTTGTTGTGGTCTGATAATTAAAAAATAAAAAATCGCGAATAAAATGATGAGGGGTAAAAATGAGCCGAGTTGTTCCATGGAAAGCCTTTTTGAATAAATTTAGCCATTATTTTAGCACCTTTGAACTAACAAGAGGCTTTGTCATAGCACTTTTAAGTTCAGGCTTTATATACCTAAACTATTGGGGATTCTCTTATCCTCTGGTCAATACTATTTTAGGTATGCTAACACTTTACCTGTTACTCCAAGAAGAAGAAAAGATCTGGTTCATCTCAGGTGCTTTCATAGGTCTGTTCTGGTTTTGGTGGATCGCTTTAAGCCTCAATCATTATGGCATGCTTTGGGCTATTCCCATAGAGATAATCATCATCATGTTGAGCTACGGAATACTCTTTTGGATCATTGCAAGGATCAGCCGGAAAGCAACTTCAGTCTTTCCCGTTTCATACACACTACTTCCCCTTATTTTCAAGGCTCTCGGACTGCTGATCTTAAGCTATATCCATCCATTTTCTTTTGACTGGCTCAAACCAGAACTGATGTTTGTCGAGAGTTATATTGGTATAGAAAAATGGCAGTTTGGTATTATCTTGACCGCTATTGTTTTGAGTATCTGGAAAAAACAATTTTTATACCTTTTGCTCATTCTGTTGGCCTATCAGCCGTACCTTCCAACATCTGCTAAATTGACAGATGACATCACGCTGATCACCACCCATACATCCGTCCAGGATAAATGGAACGAGACACTCCATCCCGAACAGTTTGAAAATATTTTTAAGCATATAGACGAAGCCATCAAAGATAAAAAAACACTTATAATACTTCCTGAATCTGTCTTTCCTGTTTTCGTCAACCGGTCACAAAAACTCATAGACAGATTACAAGAAAAAGCCAAAGATATCTCTATTGTCACAGGTGGACTCTATTGGGATGGCAAAACACCACGAAACTCAACCTATATTTTTACCGATAATAAAATTTCTGTAGCCAATAAAGTAGTCCTTGTCCCTTTTGGAGAAAGTAACCCCCTGCCCGACTTTTTAAGCGACTGGGTTAATAATGTCTTTTATGACGGTGCAGTAGATTATGTAGCAAGCCCAAATGTCATAGACTACAAAATAGACGGAAAAACCTATAGAAATGCCATCTGTTTTGAAGCGACAAGTGAAAAACTCTACGAGGGTGAACCAAAGAACATGATCGTTTTAAGCAACAATGGGTGGTTCATTCCTTCCATAGAACCTACTTTACAGAAACTATTACTGCAGTACTACAGTAAAAAATACGGAACAATTATTTATCACTCGGTGAATATGTCTGACTCTTATGTGATAAAAAATGGGAAAGTTAATTTATAATATATTTTATAAGGTTTTCTCTTCACACTACTTTCATACTTCTAGTTTATACTTCAACCTGTCATTCGAAAACACGGTTCTGATCTTAAAGTATCAGATGGATATTTAAATAAAAAGGATTTTATATGAAAAAATTAACAACAATTTTACTATTGGCAATCGGTTTAGCATCAAGTGCATCAGCACATCACATGGCAGAGTATGACGATGCAGGTACGAATATTCCTGAGTCTTCACCACATCTCTTAATGACATTTTAATTATAAATAAAATATTTACTTCCCTGAGGCATATCCTGGATATAGGATATGCCTTTTATATATCAGTCTTTAAACCACCCAAGCACTCCAATTTTTTATAAAGTTTGCCAATATCTCATAACCTTTATCTCTTGGGTGAGCACCATCATTTAATGCAACTTCATCTTTCCATATTTTATCATGAACCAGTCTATTAAATATAGATAGATATGGAATATTTAATTCATTGCATATCTCATGATATTTACGATCTAACTCCTTAATACTTTCATTTTGTCCGGCATCAGCAATTGGAGGCATACCGACCATTATGACATCATATTTTTTTGAAGCATTCAATAACATCGTTTTAGCATTTTCAATACTATTTTCCAAGGATACTCTTCTTTGTCCATTTTCAATCACTGTATCATTGACGCCAAATGAAAAAACAACTTTGTTTTCTGATGCCTTAGGCAACCTTGATTGACATTCTACTTCCCATCTTTTTAATATATCTTCTGATGTTTCTCTTCTAATACCAAGATTATAATGTGTAATATCTAAATTGTTGTTTTGAGAACTTGCACTTAATCTTCCTACCCAACCAAGCTTAGTTGGATCGCCTGTACCATTAACAAAAGAATCTCCAACATAGCATATACGAATATCTCTCATTTTTAACCTTCAATATCTGTTTTTAATTTTCTTTACACCTGATATTTTATCATGAAGAGTATATCAAAAATACTTGATTAAAATTTGCGATAGAAACCTTATAAAGTTATATATTTTATAAGGTTTCTTGTCTTGTATCTTACCTCTTGGATTTGTAGCGGATTTTATCGGATTTCAGAGTTTCTTGTTGGAACGGGGACATCAAGCTATTGATCAATGAAGTTTATATTCCAGTGATAGTTATTACTATCTTTCTAGAACTGCCATTATCCCTGTGCTCTCCAAGATATATACCTTGCCATGTACCAATATTCATCCTACCATTGGTAATAGGAATGGTCAGTGAATTTCCAAGCATGGAAGCTTTGATGTGTGCGGGCATATCATCTGTGCCTTTATTACACATAATTTTTTAGTAAATACTAGATAAGATTACCACAGCACACAGAGATAAAACCTTAGATTTTAATTCTTCTAGATAAAAGAGACAAACAAACGAATACTCATCTTTACACTTCAAGAGCAAAATAAATGATAACATTTTTATCACTCCATTAAAGATAATTGATATATTTTTAAGTTTTAAAGGAGTAACATAAAAAAATATCGATTAAAAAAAAGGAGATAGGAAGATGAAAGGACAATTTTTAAACACAGTTATTATTTTAACTGGTTTGCTTGGGATTGGTGCAGGCAGCGCAAATGCGCATGAAAGTATCAATGCAAAACCATATACACATACTCATATAGGCATACAAGGCCCGTTTGGTTCTGGTGTTAAACATGAACATGTAGTTATCCGTGGGGCGCAGATCTTTGAGGGCTGCTCGGAAAAACTGGTCAATGCCGATGTACTTATTTCTGGGAACATGATCTCGCGCATCTCACCCAATGTGAAAGCACCAGAGGGCGCAGTGGAAATCAATGCAAAGGGCCTTACCCTGATTCCTGGTCTGATAGACGCACACTGGCACGGCATGTACGCAACGGCCACTATTACCGAAATGATGACCACCAACGAGGGTTACTGGAACTTGAAAACTTCAGTAGCACAGCGCGACACGCTGTTTCGTGGATTCACTACCGTCCGTGATGCCGCGGGCCCCATGTTTGATATTGCAAAAGCAACGAACAGTGGACTTATTGTAGGTCCGAGAATTTACCCGTCTGGTCCTGCCATTTCTCAGACAGCCGGCCACATGGATTTTCGTATGACGCGGGATGTGCCAGCTACTCCAGATAAGCTTCACTCTCTCGAGACCAGTGACCAGTTTTATATTGCTGATGGTGTACCTGAGGTTCTCAAGCGTGTGCGTGAGGTGTTAATGCAGGGAGCCACTCAAGTTAAGTTGATGGCAGGAGGTGGTGTCACATCATCCTATGATCCAATTCACACCAAGCAGTTTACTCAAGAAGAGCTCAAAGCTGCAGTTGCTGCGGCTGATAACTGGGGAACTTATGTGTTGACTCATGCCATCAACAATGAGGCAGTAGGACACTCCATTGATGCCGGGGTAAAAAGTATTGAGCATGGTCACATGGCTTCGGTGAAAAACCTGAAGCGTATGAAGGAAAAAGATGTCTGGCTAAGTATGCAGCCTTTTATGGATGATGAAGATGCACCTACGCTGAATGAGTTTCAAAAGAAAAAATACCTGTCTGTTGTTCACGGTACAGAGAGCGTGTATACCAATGCGAAGAAATTAGGTGTGAAGATCGCCTTCGGTACCGACACCCTATTCAGTGCCGATCTGGCTAAACGACAGGGTGCACAGTTGGCGAAACTGAAAAAATGGTTTACTCCCTTTGAAGCACTGAAAATGGCGACCTGTGACAATGCTGATCTACTGGCACTTTCAGGAAAACTCAACCCATATCCTAACGGTCCTCTGGGCGTGATCAAAGAAGGTGCGTATGCCGACTTGATCCTTGTAGATGGAAACCCTTTGGAAAATCTTGACCTTGTGGGCGATCCGGTGAATAATTTTAAACTGATCATGAAGGATGGAACGATCTATAAGAACACGATCAAATAGTCGACCTATGGACGAAATTGAGCTGTCTCTGCTGACAGTTCATAAAGTGCGTACCCCAAAATATTGGGCGGATGGGAAAGAGTGTATTGGTCACCTCTTCTATACAGAGCAGATCAATACTATTAAACTTTCCATTTAAAAATAAAGGACAAACTATGAAATATAAATTGATAGCTATCTCTACACTCTTTTTAACCCTTGCATTAACAGTTACTGCCGTAGCTGAGACGGCTGAAATGAAACAACCCACGCCAACGAAAACACTTACCCTTGCAGAGTATAAGACAATGTTGGAAAAAGGGGTGCCCATCGAGTTTGTTAGACGGGCAAAAAAACTCTTTTCCATGCGTCACTTCACTGCTGATGCACTAGACCATAAAGAGAGTGCTGAAGATGATGCCCTCTACTACTCGACTTTCATGTGGGAATTTCTGCCTAGTGCTGTCGTACCTGCATCGAAGACCAAATTTGACTTGCCCAGAGCACTTAATCCCGCATTAGGAGATGTGACGTTTTCGGATCTCAAAGGCAAGATACACCCGACCTTGAAGACTTTCTTGGATTCGCCCGAATCAAAGATACAAGGGCTTATGATGATTCATAAGGGCAAGGTTGTTTATGAGACCTATCCAGGGATGCGTCCTACTGACAAGCATATATGGATGTCGGTGACTAAACCGCTTACAGGTACGCTAGTGCTCGATCTGATTATGCAAGGGAAGATGGACCCTAATGCCTCGATTACCAAATATGTACCGGAGTTAAAAGGGAGTGCATGGGACGGCGTAACGCTTCAGTCAGTGCTCAACATGACTACAGGTCTTAATGCCGACGACATCAGTGGAAACATGTACAAGGCCGATACAATGGAACAGCGTTATTATCAGGCGTCGTTTGGAGATCTTTATAAGGGGAAAAAGGAGAATTGGCTGGACGTCATTCGAGAAAGCAAGAAGATTGCAGAACCTTATACGTTATATCAATATGCCAGCTTGAATACTCAGGTTCTGAGCATCGCAGTAGAAAATGTAACACAGAAGAAGTTCGTCGACTATCTGTACGAGCGACTTTTACAGTACGCGGGGACTTCGGAGATGGTGGTAAACCTCTTCCCTGATGGAAGCATTCAAGCCGCTACAGCGATGAACTCAACATTGGAAGACCTGGGCAGATATGGACTACTTTACACACCGACCTTTAAAAAGCTGACTGGCAAAGAAGTCATCTCTCAGAAACTCATCGATCAAATGTTTGCTACTAAAGTGCCTATAGAAATTTTTGCTCCGAGTGCTGTGGGTCAGGCGGCAAATGAACTGCTTGGTAATCAGACAGTTTCTGGTAGTGGATCTCAATTTGATTTTCTATGGAAAGACGGCGCTTTTGCTAAGACGGGTCATAACAGTCAAGGATTATACATCGATCCGGCACGTGAGTTTGTGGGAGTCTATTTCGGGGTATCTCTAGTACCCAACTATCCAATTGGTTATATGAGGGCAGTGGCTTTGTCTTTAGATAAAAAGGATGTCGAGTAGATACACAGATAAAACGGCCAGGAAAGAGTGTAAAGTATGAAATGCTATAGAAGATCAATAGTATTCCAAACTTGACATTAGTGTAGGTAGCTGAACGTCTTCAATTTATGTCAAAACTGGGGGTACAATCGAACTAGTCTCACACAGACATACAGTAATCTTAATGATCCAGCAAAGGCGTTTTTTCTTACATATGGTCTGGATGATATTTCAATGGGTGCTTTAGGTATCGACTTTACTTATGATACGCGTGGTATAAGAGAAAAATACTATCCCAAAGATGCAACATTGATTGGACTCAGTTTAAATTCTAATCCTTCAGGATGGGGCAATGGAGTGACATACTATTCTGCATCACTTAATTTTCGCCATTATACACCTGGTTTGAAGGAAGATGACGTGTGGGCGAACCAGTTTTACGGAAAATATGTTACAGCGAGCACACCTGATAATGGTTTACCTACAATTGGTAAAAATATGATTATCAGAGGTTTTCCCATTGGAAAATATAAGGCAAGATATTTGAGTGCTTTTCAATCAGAATATCGTTACCAGTTTACTGGTAGCAAATATAAATCTGTAGCTTTTGCAGGTGTTGCTAACCTCTCAGGAGGCTCAAAAGGAACATTATTCGGTAGTCGGGATAATAATGGGAACTATTATAGTGGGGGGATAGAATTGCGTTATGCTATACAACCCCAAGCAGGTATCGACCTTCGTGTAGATATTGTGACCAATAGCGATCATGAACAATCGGTTTATGTTGGGGTTAATCAGTCATTTTAAAATTGATAGCAAAAAAAGCCTAGTTTCCTTTATTGGGTTGAATTGGTATCATAGTTTTTAGATATGCTTTTACATGAGCTGGTGTCTGATCATGCTCTTTGTATCCACTTTTTTTGAGATCATAATATACAAATGGCAGATAATGTTCTCTGGTTACTACAACTTTCGTTTTATCTTTTGTTGCCCAACTAAACATCGTTTTGGCACCTTTTTCCCCTACATGGATACATCCATGAGACATTTTGTCATCCCTTCCCATATGTATGGCATGACCTCTATGAGTAAACCATAAAGAAAAATCCATATTATTCACACCAGAAGGATCTGGATGAGCTTTTGACATATAAAAGCGTTCTTTTCTAAAAATGGTAAAAATGCCAGAAGGAGTTTCATGTCCTTTTGCGCCTGATGATATAACTGCCGCCCACCATACAACACCATCTCTATCTACAGCATAAGCAAGACCATCTGCACCTTTTTCTCGCAGCGAAGTTACTATAAAATCCTGGCCAGAAAGGTCAACAATATTTTCTTTACCATTATCATCCAGGACAGCAAATTTTGTTTTACTTAAAGGGAAAACCTTACTTTTTACATCTGCTGCATATAAAAGGTTTATATACAGTACTATAACAATTCCCATAGACAATATTTTTCTCATATCTCTCTCCTTTTTCACCTAAATCTATCAACAGATTTTTTTAATTATATTCGTTTAAGCCAAATTTATCATTAGTAAACCTATCCTCTGATATAATTTTTTTACTATTTAATGAGGATATATTATGAAAAAGATAATCAAAATAATACTTTTTACCATTGTGTCAATAGCATTTACAGCATGTACAAACTCCGCTCCTGCAGCTCCAGTTTTACCAGATACACCGAGTTTTGCAGAAGGTAAAAAAGACGGATGCGTAACTGCTACAGGGAATTATACAAAAAACTCTGATGCTTTCAATACGGATACAGACTACAAAAATGGATGGTTCTACGGACGTAAAAACTGTAATCCTGTCCAGTCACGAAGCTAAATTTACAATATTACAACCTATCCTTCAAAACCTTGTAAAATATATAATTCTATAAGGTTTCAAACAAGAGAAGTCTGCTTTTTGAATGCAAACTATCTAGGAAGTTCTTAGTCAATAAGATATATCCATCGAAATTGTACAATATTCATATTACTTTCCATTGCTATAGTTTGTCTTATAAGGTCATTGCTTTTTAAATAGGCATGACTCCACTGTAAAGATACAACATTTCTTAATACTGACTGTTAAAAGAGTACTAAAATTGTTTTTCTGTGTTCGCTTCTTCCATCAAGATATTTGGTTGGTAAAAGATATTTTTCTCATCCACTTTGAGGCGACATACTCTCAGTAGTGATTTTTTATTTAGCATATCCTATACTATTCTGATACAATAATTAACCGATAAGTTTTTCGTTGGAGATGAAGTGGATCAAAACAGGCATTTTACAACTTTATTAAAATCTATCTTTGGCTTGAGTCTTGCTTTACTACTTTCTGCCTGTAGCCAAAAAATACTTTCCTCACCTGTATCGAAACAGGTGAGTGTAACACAAATCCCCAAAGGTGAAGTACCTCTTCTCCGACGTCTAAAGAAAACGGATAAAAAAGTTACCGGAAAATCTGCATTTTATCCTTTATCACAACCCACTGATGCCTTTGCTGCAAGACTCTTTTTGGTTGATCATGCAACAACAAGTTTAAATGTTCAGTATTATATTTATGAAGATGACACAATAGGGAAAGTGTTTGCTGCACATCTTTTGATGGCTGCACAAAGAGGTGTAAAAGTACGTATATTAATAGATGATATGATCACCTCAGACAAAGATACAAAGTGGGAAAAATTTGCGCAGCACCCCAACATAGAATTACGTTTATTTAATCCCAACAAACTTAGAACATTCTTCCGTAATATGGCTCTTCTTATGAATGTCAACCGTTTAGGAAGACGTATGCACAATAAAGCACTCATTGCTGATGGTTCAGCAGCCATCATAGGCGGTAGAAATATCGGTAATGTCTATTTTGCTTCCGATAAAGAGACATTTTTTATAGACTACGATATACTCGCCGTAGGAAGCGTTATGCCAGAGATCAATGAAGAGTTTGATATCTATTGGAACAGCCATGAAGCTATACCTTCTAAAGAAGTATTTGCTTACGATGACCTAAAATCACCTGATTCTGTCAAGAAAGATATTGAAGAAGAACTGAAAAAATTTAGAAACAGTCCTATAGGAAAAGCCATAAATGATTCTGAGTTTAATCAAAAGATAAACCAAAACAACCTTCAACTTACCGTAGCGAAACGAACAGATTTTTACTATGATCATCCAACAAAAGTAAAAACAGATGAAAATGACAACACTACACATATCTCCTCACAGATTAATGAAGATCTTAAACACATAAAAGATGACCTCCTTGTTATTTCTCCTTATTTTATTCCTAGTGATAAAATGATGGCTAACTTCAAATCTTTGCGAGAAAAAGGTGTAAAAATTACTGTAATCACAAATTCTTTAGCTTCTACGGATGTATTTCTTGTCTATGGCGGGTATAAAGGTTCCATCAAGGCATTAGTTGAGATGGGGGTTGATCTCTATGAGGTCAAGCCGCACAGTTTTAAAAAATTTCTACGGACAAAAGAATGGATAAATGAACAGTCACTCTCCTTGCATACCAAAATGATGATACTTGATAAAGACAGACTTGGTATAGGATCTGCCAATATTGACCCACGTTCTGATAAACTTAATACGGAGATATTTATGGTCATCAGCTCTAAAAAACTTGCCCAGGAGCAAAGAGCCAGAGTAGCCAAAATAGAGAATATAGAGAATCTTTATAAATTATCCTGGGGTAGATATCCTCATCATTTTAAAGAAGATGAAATGAAATATGGTCCTATATGGCACACAATAGAAGAGGGTAAAGCAAAAACATATTATGCTCCGCCTTATACAGGATTTTGGAAAAAACTTGGAGCAGATCTCTCCACACTGTTACCTATTAAAGGGTATCTCTAGTCATTGGTGATTTATGTAAACCTTATAATTCAACATAGATCATAAGGGGAAAAGGATACCTCATAAAGTTATATATTTTATATGATTTTGGAAAAAAGATCAAATACCTTTAATATATTATTTACTTCAGACAATTAAAACCCATGTGTATCGTATATATCTTATCACTTTGACTGGCTATCCAAATATCAAAAAAAAGAAACATAGTTGTTATCATTTATTTTTAATATTTATAGATAGTGCTATTTTATTTAAGATTTGTTGATGTAATATATGGACGTAACTGATTTATCGAAGAAATTTCGATATTGTTTCAAGGTGTGTGTATCAACCACTTCTCTTGATTTTAGTAGGTTGATATACATTAATGATATTAAACTTAATCTACAGAACAGGAGCTAATAATGTCTAAAATTCTAGATGGAATTAAAGTGGTTGAAGTCGCCTCCATGGCTGCCGCTCCCTCTGCTACCGTCATCCTTGCGGATCTTGGTGCAGAAGTTATTAAAATCGAACCATTAACAGGCGATGCATGGAGATACGGAAATATGATCGCAGGAATGCCCCCAAGCAAAATTCCCTACACAACATATATCCAAAACCGCACCAAGAAGTCAGTGGCGCTGGACCTTAAGAAACCAGAAGCGCAGAAAGCACTGCACAAGCTTGTGGAGACAGCCGATGTTTTCCTGACAAACTCACCTCGCAAGGTGCAAGAAGAGCTCAAACACACTTATGAAGATATCAAAGCGATCAATCCCAATGTCGTCTACGCCTGGATCAATGGTTTCGGACTGAACGGGCCGGACAAGGATGCACCGGGCTTTGACATGACCGCATGGTATGCACGTAGCGGATTGATGGAAGAACTGCGTCCAAAAGATGGAGACCCGGTTCCCTTACCGGTAGGTGGAGGTGACTTGAACACAGCGACCGCATTGTTTTCTGCCGTCATGACAGGCCTTTTTCACAGGGAGAGAACCGGTGAAGGCATCAAAGTCAGCACATCACTCATGAACAACGGGATCTGGGCAAACTCAAGTATGATGCAGGCTGCACTCGTCGGTGCACCTCCGATGCAAAAGTATAAGAGAACAGAGTGGCCAAACCCTATTAGTGGCGGTGTCTTCAAAACGAAGGACGATCGTTACATCATCATCGTCGAGATCAACCCTAACAATATCAGTAATCTATGGGATGCTTTTGGATCTGATCAACTCAAAGGGGATGAACGTTTTGCGACACCTAAATCAATAGGTATCAACCATCAGGCACTGTTTGACGAAATGCAGAACATCGTTGGTATGCATGACCTGTCTGTAGTATCGGATCGCCTTAGAGAGTTCGGTGTGAATTTCAGTGTGGTGCAGACTACTGAAGAGTGTACCCGCGATGAGCACATGATCGCCAACGGCTGTTTCCCGGAAGTGGAAGGTACAGATGGTATCCGTACCATAGACAGCCCGATCCAGGTACATGGCGTTGAAAAGGTCAAACCGCAAAATCCTCCGGCAATAGGTGCCAATACGATGTCTGAACTGATGTCGGTGGGATACAGTGAAGATGAGATCAAAGAGATGGCGGCATCAGGTGCAGTAGGACTGCCTCGGTAGTTTCGTCTGCGGCATTGCTTTTGAAACATTCCAAATGCAAAGTTCAAAAATGAACGATGGTGCATTTGGAAGTGTGGAACATATAAAAAAACATAAAAAAGGAAAATAAAATGCAAGAAGTTAATAAATATTTTGAAGATTATAATGTTGGAGATTCGTTCACTACAGCGGGTCGGACTATTACTGAAACAGATATCGTGATGCATGCAATGCACTCAGGAGACTTCATGCCACACCATACGGATGCGCAGTGGTGTGCAACACAACCCTTTAAAAAGCCGTTTGCACATGGAAATATGACCTTCTCTATCAGCACAGGTCTATGTATCCAGGCTGAGGGGATCAACCCTCATGGAATGTCATACGGATATAACAAAATTCGCTACCCGAACCTAGTATTCCCTGGAGATACGATCAGAGTTAAGGTAACTGTGAAATCAAAAGAGGACCACCCGAAGCATGCTGACCATGGACTGATCACTGAAGCGAAAGAAACGCTCAACCAAAAAGATGAAGTGGTCTGTTACGCTGAACACGTAGTTTACATTGAGAAAAAAAATCCGTAGTGCAGAGTCACTACAGTATCATAACTGAGGAAAATTTCGTTGATGGAAACAAACAATAACCGATATTCAAAGCTTGACCTGTTTCGCGGTATGGATGTGACCTGGCTTGTAGATCAGTGGGTCGAACGCCAGCCTGACAAGACATTCTTGATATGGGAACCTTTTGAAGGGGATGAACGACGTTGGAGCTATGCGGAGCTATCGCGTGATGCGAAACGTTTTGCTGCCGGATTATACGTCCGGGGTGTTGGCTGCGGTGATTACGTTCTCATTTATCTTGAGAATTCACCGGAGTTTCTTGTTGCCTGGTTTGCCTGTGCCTATCTTGGCGCGGTACCTGTGACGATCAACACCCGTTCGGTACCTGAGAATGTTCAGTACTTCGCCGATGTGATGAAACCGGTGTGTGCCATCACTCAGTCCTCTTTTGCCCAGATGGTCAACGCCGCTTGCAGTGATCTCAAGTGCATGGCGGTAGCGAAGAGCCCATCTGGTGAAAGGAGTGTGACAGAGGCAGTGGAAAGTTTTGGTGCCGAGCCCTTTGAATCATTTTTCGATGACTCCTCTCTGCCTAAACTGCCACGTGATCCTGAGCGGGATTTTGCGATCCAGTTTACATCCGGAACCACCTCTCGTCCCAAAGCTACGGTTTGGACAAATGCCAACGGCCTTTGGGCCGGAAAATCGATGGCGATGAATCTGCATCTTCAGCGTGACAATGTAACATTAATCGATATGCCACTCTTTCACGCCAATGCACAGATCACCTTGTTGACTGCTTTATGGTCGGGGGGCACCGCTGTCGTGCGTCCAAAGTTCTCTGCTTCTCGGTTCTGGGATGCCTGTACGAAACATGGCGTGACCTGGGTTTCAACGATTCCATTTATGTTCAAAGCATTAAAGGGGCGTCCCGTACCTGAACATAAAGTCCGCATCATGATGGGCTTGGCCCGTTTACCGGAGGCAGAAGAGGAATTTGGCGTTCAAACCCTTGCGCTCTGGGGGATGACGGAAACCTTGTCTTCATGCATCGTGACGGATGCAGATCACCCCGGACCTGCAGGTACGATGGGACGACCATCGCCATTTTATGACATCGAAGTCAGGAAAGAGGATGGTTCCCTTGCAGGACCCGGTGAGGAAGGGCTGTTGTTCATCCGTGGAGAGAGAGGCGTCTCACTCTTTAAAGAGTACTATAAGAATCCCGAGAAGACCGAAGAGGCATTTGATGCAAGCGGTGCACTTGATAGTGGAGATGTAGTGCGCATTGATGAGGAGGGCTGGATGTACTTCGTTGCCCGTGACAAAGACATGCTAAGAGTCGGAGGCGAGAACGTGGCAGCGCTCGAGATAGAAACGGCGATCATGGAAACCGGGCTCATAAATGAATGTGCGGTCGTCGCACAGAAACATTATATGTATGGCGATGTGCCTACTGCTTTTGTGACACTTAGTGAGACAGGTAAAAATCTCACTGAAGAGGAGTTGAGCAAACAGGTTATCGCATATTGCCGGGAACGGCTGGCAGATTTCAAAGTACCCAGATCGCTCCATATCATCGATGATTTTCCGCGATCGACTCTGGACCGGATCGCAAAGAAAAAACTGCGTGACCGATTGCCACCGATAGAATCTGACTGAGTGCGTCACAGAGACGCTCATATAAAGAGTGATTATGATCACTAATATTACCAAGGAGGTATATCAATGGGTTGGGTAGAAAGTTTTGTTCTTCTGTTCGCGACCACCAATGCAATGAAGGCTGCGATTGTCAGTCTGGCTATGACCAAGGGTGCTGATGCTGCCTTGAAGCGTGCTATCGCTTTCCGTGCAGTACTGATCACAACTGTGGTTTGTATCTTATTTGCACTGGCCGGGGCCGCTATTCTCTCCGGTTTGAAGATTACTGTTGAAGCCTTTTTGATCGCCGGTGGTGCCATCCTGTTCGTGTTTGCACTCAATATGGTCATCTCGGAAGAGAAAGAGACGTCCGCAGACGCGCCGCTGCCTACGCCATCAATGGATATAGCCGCTTTCCCGATGGCGGTGCCGCTGATGGCCTCGCCACAAGGCCTTGTGGCCATTGTGGCCATTGAGGCAACGCTTCATCAGGGTATGACGATAGAAGCGATCACCGAGGTCGGGATTCTCGTCGGGCTCATACTGATAATCATGGCCATTAACCTCGGGATTCTGTTGGGCGCAGAGCGCATCTTTGCAAAGATTTCGCCGGCGTTTCTCAAGGTTGTAATGCGCATTGTCGGCTTGCTGCTCTGTGCACTGGCAGTACAGTTAATGATTTCTGGCTTTGACGGATTGGGTCTTATACCAAATCCATAAACGGGCATAGGTGATAAGCAGGCACTTGGATCTGATCTTCACCATTTAATAAAGGAAAAGAATGAA
Source organism: Sulfurovum sp. (assembly GCF_041562805.1). GTDB lineage: Bacteria > Campylobacterota > Campylobacteria > Campylobacterales > Sulfurovaceae > Sulfurovum. The sequence continues at coordinate 22,818 of NZ_JBFFOH010000004.1, forward strand.
TCAATATAAATATATGAAAACGGAACGCAGAGGAAACATCGGGATCGTAACCTTTAATCGCCCCGAGGCGTTGAATGCCCTGAACGAGCAGGTCGAAACCGAAGTCGCAGATGCCTTGATGGAATTTGACGCCGATGACAGTATCGGCTGCATGATCCTTGCAGGCGGTGACAAAGCCTTTTGTGCCGGTGCCGACCTGAAGTGGATAGCTTCGCAGGATTTTGAGAGTGCTTACCGTACGGATCTGGCAGCCTACATGGACAAGGTTGCTGAATTACGCAAGCCGGTCATCGCAGCAGTGAGAGGGTTTGCATTTGGAGGCGGTACGGAAATATCGCTGATGTGTGATATCATCATTGCCGATTCGACTGCACAGTTTGGACTCACCGAGGTGACTTTGGGGGTTATCCCCGGCGGCGGCGGGCCTGCACGATTAGCATCTGCCGTGGGAAAGGCCAAAGCGATGTATTACGTGCTGACCGGAAAACCGATCAGTGCCGAAGAAGCTGAGCGCATAGGTATGATCACTAAGGTCGTAGAAGATGGCAAGCACTTGGATAAAGCGATCGAGATTGCTACGGTCATTGCAAATAATCCGAGACTGGCCGTCCTTGCAGGTAAAGAATCTGTCAATCAGCAAGCAGAAGCACCACTGATTCCTGCACTGAAAGTCGCACGTCGTTTATTCCACGGGCTCTTCAGTACACCAGATCAGAAAGAAGGCATGGCCGCCTTTGCCGAAAAACGCAAACCAAAGTACACCAAATATTAAGATGTTCAAAGGCGATTCGCCAGGAACCTGAATACACCACTTACAAAAAAGGAGATGAACATGAAAATGAATACCCACCAAGTTAAGAGGTCCTGCCAGTATCTTCTGGCTGCTGTGATGCTTTCTGCGACGCCGATTACTGCCGCAGAACCGACGCCTCTGATAGAGTTCAAAGACGGATTCCCGATGGAGCTTGAAAAAGAGACGCGCGCTGCCAATTACAATGAGCTGTTCAGAGGTGGCGATCCTTCTGCATATTTCAACATGCGCGTATCTGAATTCTTTCCGACGGCTATCCTCCCGTCACGACAGGGTGTTATGCCGCTTGGAAGCAAGCCGATGCCGGAAGTCGGAAAAGTAAAAGTTGAAATGACGTCCGAAAGCAAGCTTAAAGGACCAATTTCCCTGGATGACTTCATGGAGAAGTCTCCCACTGCCCAAGGATTTCTTGTCGTACATAAAGGTAACATTGTTTATGAGAAGTATCCGCGTATGAGAGCCGAAGACCACCATGTCTGGATGTCCTGTGCCAAACCGATAGCCAGCCTTGTGATCGATCAACTGATCAGTGAAGGAAAGATCGATCAGAATGCGCCGATCACCAAGTATCTGCCTGACTTCAAGGGAACTCCATGGGATGGAGTCACCACGCGTGATGTCATGGATATGGCCACCGGCATGGACCTTGAGGACACATCCGAATCCCGCCTTGACCCCAACAATGTTGCGCGTCGGGTGTATGAATCTGAGTTTGGTTTTCCGAATGAAACCCGTGGCGTTGAAAAACTGCGAGATGTACTAAGGAGCACACCTAAGAGAGAAGAGCCAGGTAAGGCTTTTCATTATGCCTCAGGACTTACGCAAATGCTGGTGATTCTGGCAGAAGAGGTGGAAGGTGAGCGCTGGCATCAGATCTTTGATCGCCGTGTCTGGTCCAAAGTTGGTGCCGAAGGGGCACTGCAACTGCACATGACGCCGGACGGGATTGTAGCAGCACACGGACTGGTATCGAGTAATCTAAGGGACTTCGCCCGATTTGGTATGCTCTACACGCCGAGTTGGAACAAGATCGCTGTTGAACAGGTTGTCTCGGACGAGATCATGGATCGCATTCATAATGAAGTACGCTCCCATGAGTTTATGATGGCCGGGTTCGACGGTCCGGTATTTGCCGACTATCTCGGTTCGAACGATTTTATTGCTAACAGCCGTCAGTGGGACATTGTCTGGCCCGATGGAGATATTTGGAAAGGGGGCTTGATGACACAAGGCCTTTATGTATCGCCATCACGGGATCTTGTGATTGTTTACTTTAATGTGAGCCAGTTTGACCACTCAGGTCACCGTTTCGCACGTGCGATTGCGACTTCCGGTCTCTTTGATGATAAAAAAGCAACACCAAAAGCTAAATAAATTAAAAAAGGAAAAATCATGGAAAAAGTTATCGTAGAAAAATCAGGGGGCATTGTCCACGTTAGGATCAACCGTCCCGAAGTTTTGAATGCTTGTGATGGTGACACATACAATGCTATCGCCGATGCTTGGGATGATCTGGAAAATGACCCTACTTTAAGGGTAGGGATCATCAGTGGCGAGGGGTCTTCATTTTGTGTGGGTACCGATGTCAAATGGGTAAAATCTCCAGATGCAGAAGGCTTTGTGGATCGCCTATATCCACGTTTGCTGACCTTGACAAAGCCGGTGATCGCAGCCATCCATGGTCACTGTAATGGCGGCGGTCTGGAGCAGGCATTGGGTGCTGATATCCGTGTGTCTGCTGAAGATGCCCATTATGGTTTTGGAGAGATCCGTCTGGGTTGGATTCCCGGTGGTCATGGAACGCAGCGTCTTCCACGCGTGATCCCGTTAGGTAACGCGCTTGAGTTGCTCTACACGGGTAACCGTATCGATGCACAGGAAGCTTATCGTTTAGGCCTGGTCAATCATGTCGTCCCAGGGGATCAGTTGATCGAAAAGTGTGAACAGATCGCTTCTGAGATCATCAAGAGTGCTCCGCTTGCGGTACAGAAGATGAAAAGTGTTGTCATGAAGGGTCTTGATATGCCGCTGCCTAAAGCAGTTGAACTCGAAAACGAGTATTTCCAATGGCTCATGCAGACTGAAGATTCGAAAGAAGGTGCCCTCGCTTTTGCAGAAAAGCGTGCTCCAAACTGGAAGGCTAAATAGTCATTGCTTCTCAAGGCTTTATCACACTATAAGGGCTTGAGCCTTGGAGGAGACTTGACCAGCGATCTGAAATGAGAAGAGATGATCATTTCAATTATATTTAATAGAGGTAAATTTTATCATGACAAAGAACCGACTTATGGTCCCGGCCGCGGTATTAACACTGATGCCATTCCTTCTTTCTCCGCAAACCGTATATGCCGCGGATGAAAATGAGGGCATGACAACGGCATCTGCTAAAGATTCATCATGGAGCGAACTCGATGTGGACCCTATGCATGGTCCAGATTCAGTTACTGGAATCTTGCAGAGAGATCAACAAGAAAAACAGGATGTTTTTGATAAGAACTTTCTGGAAGAATGGACGGCTTGGAAGACAGGTATAAAAGAGGAAACAGGCTTTAACTTTGGTGCGGATTATACTGCTATCGGATTTGCGGCGAGCAGCAGTCCTGGAGATGACACAGCGGCATCAGGGATCGCACGGTTCTTCGGTAACTGGGATTTGTATAACCGAGGTGAACTAAATACCGGGAGTCTTGTATTCAAGTTCGAGGATCGACATTCCTACACAGATGTTGCACCTGTGGCATTTGGTTTTGAGGTCGGTTATGCCGGAACCCCTGCACCGGTTTTCAGCGATCAGGGATTCCGCTGGACCACACTCTACTGGAAACAGAATTTTGCCGATAACAAAGTTGTTGCCCGCGCAGGTTTCCTGGATGTAAAAGAGTATTTTAACCTATATGGATTGGCGAGTCCATGGACGCACTTTGACAATCTTGCGTTCTCAGTCGGATCCAATACGATGGCCGTGTTGCCTGACGCAGCGTTTGGTGCTATGGCCGGCGGTTATTTGACAGATAATGTCTATGCGGTTGCAGGGATCCTAGACCGCAGCGCCGATCCAACATCGATGTTTGACAGTTTTGACAACTTTTTCAGTGATTTTGACACCCTCAAGACACTTGAGATCGGTATCACCAAGGGAGGTAAGTATCTGTTCCTTGACAATGCACACATCTCCTTCTGGCACCTTGATGAGAGTAAAGAAACTGGCGCACCGAGTGGACGGGGTGTAAACGTGTCTTTTTCTTCTACCATCGACGGGAAATGGCTTCCGTTCCTGCGTGCTGCCTGGGCCGATGAAGGCGGGGGAGTATATGAATCCTCAGTCAGTACGGGGTTCGGTTACAAGGACAAGCCAGGGGGTAACCTTCTTGGCGTGGGTCTTAACTGGGGTAGGCCAAATTCTGATACCTTCCCTATAGAGCTTGATGACCAATGGACAGGTGAAGTCTTTTACAGGGCGCAGCTTACAGAGAACCTCCAAGTAACACCAAGTGTACAATTGCTCGTTGACCCGGCCCTTAATCCTGACAAAGACTTCATTGCATTGTTTGGACTGCGTGTTCGTGCGTCATTCTAGGATTACAATAGTGATCGAAGAGTCAGATTATTTGTATACAACGTGGCATGAGGGTAATCTATCTATGCGAGATAAAACAGGTATAGTATTTTTCTCTCGCGATTCGTACAGCTGTATTGAAATACTATGAAATAAGAAATGAAATAGGGAGAGAAAAATATGTTTAAACATAAAAAAAGTATTCGTTTAGGACTGATAGCGATCGCCATTCAATTATGCACGGCTCAGATAGCAGCAGAAGAAACTAAAAGATCTGCATCTGAAATTGCAGCAGAACTGGCCAACCCAAATACTGTTCTAGGAACAATGAACTTCAATTTTGACTATATCAGCTATGGAGGAGACCTTCCGGGTGCCGGTGACCAGAGTGCATTTAGGATGACCTTCCAGCCCAGCTTGCCTTATCCGCTTGAGAACGGTTTGAACTTTTTCCTCCGCCCGGCAATTCCATTGATCTTCACCCAGGATGTTCCTACGCTGAACGGATATGAAAATCACGGTGTTGATCTCGGTGATATCAGTTTTGATTCCGGTGTGGGTAAAACCTTTTCAAACGGATTCGTACTCGTCGGAGGAATTGTAGGGACACTGCCTACTGCTTCCAATGATGCGCTCGGATTAGACCAGTGGTTACTTGGGCCTGAAGCCCTCGTCGCTGTTGTGAAAGAGTGGGGTGCTATTGGTCTGCTCTTGACACATCAATGGGATGTTGCCGGAGAGGATGACTACAGCACCAATATCACCGGAGGGCAATACTTCTATGTTTTCAATTTTGATGACGGTTGGCAGTTCAGAGCATCACCAACGTTCTCATATAACCATGAGGCCGTAAGCGGTCAACGATGGACATTCCCGGTTGGTGCCGGTGTGTCTAAAACGACTATTATCGGGAAGACACCTTGGAAGTTTGGGATAGAATACTGGAACTATGTAGAGAGACCTGATGCTTTTGGACAGGATTGGCAGATAAGATTCACTATAGCACCGGTTGTACCGTTGCCATGGGGTAATTAGTAGCCAAATTATATTCGGGAACTGCACTTTACAGATTCTCATCGTCTCATGAAGTTGGCTTGGATTGAGTGTTTAGTGTAGAGGTTGGGTTTTTCACTTCTACATTTTTAAGATAATTAGTTGCACTCGGTGCATCAAATAAAAGGAGTTCAAATCATGAATATTTTATTATTCTCTGGAAAACTAAAAGAAAAGTGTCTATCAGGCTTTATGGTGGTCGGGATACTCGTAAGCCTTGGAGGAAGTGCAGTTGCTGCAGAGTATGATCTTGTCATCAACAATGGTCAGGTCATGGATCCTGAAACCATGCTTAACGAAGTATTGAATGTCGGGATCAAGGACGGGATCATTGCAAAGATCACTCCGGATGAGATACACGGAGCCAAGACCATTGATGCAAAAGGTCATGTTGTCACGGCAGGTTTTATAGATGCTCATTTTCATGCACTTGATGGACTCTCTTTGAAACTTGCCGCACTCGATGGTGTGACCACAGGAATGGATCTTGAAATTGGTGCGATCAATGTCAATGCGTGGTATGATGCAAAAAAAGGAGCATGGCCCCTTAACTATGGTACCGCTGTAAGTCAGGAGGGTGTAAGACTACGTATCCACGACCCGGAGGTGAAACTCAAGGGTTGGTATGATGCACCAACCATTCTGGGTGGACTCAGAGCTAAGGCCTGTGAAGATGGTGTCTGTGGCTGGCAGGATGCACGCAGCGATATTGAGCACCTGAATAAAATTCTTAAAATTTTTGATGAAGAGCTGCAGGATGGAGCGCTTGGAATGTCATCAACCATTGGTTATATGCCTGGGATAACGACCTATGAAATGTATAAATCGCAGGAGATAGTTGCGAAATACGGACGGTTAACTTCAGCACACGTTCGCTTTCATGGTAATCCGTCTCTTCCTGAAGGACCCTATGGTACAGACGAGATCCTGGTAAATGCAATGGCCCTGAATGCGCCACTGATCTTGTGTCACAATAATGAATACGGATGGTGGGAGAATGAAGAGAAACTTCAAAAAGCACGTGCTCAAGGATATAATGTGTGGAGTGAGTACTACCCTTATACCGCAGCCTCTACATCCATTTCATCATCTTTCTTCGACCCTGAAGGTTTTGCTAAGTTCGGACTCAAGTATAAAGATGTGATGTATGACCCGATTGCAGATAAATATCTGGATAAGGATGAGTTTTTAGCCACACGAAAAAAAGACCCTAGTCGATTGGTTGTCGTGTTCAATCCCGCTCGAAAGATCTGGCTGCCTTATTGGCTGCGCATGCCACATATGGTAGTCGCCTCTGATGCGATCTATTCAGGTCTTGGGGTGGACTCTTGGGACCTTGACCCTTCTAAATATCAAGGTCACCCACGTACTGCAGGTACACGCGGAAAAGTGCTGAAATTAAGTCGTGAACAGGGTGTGCCACTCATGTTCTCTCTGGCACAAATGAGTTACTGGCCTGCCAAGCATCTTGGAGATGCAGGTATTGAAGCCATGAAAGTCCGTGGGCGTATGCAAGAAGGCATGGTTGCGGACATTACGATCTTTGACCCCAAAACGGTCACTGATAACTCAACGTATAAACTGGGAGAGAATGGAACACCGACTACAGGCATACCTTATGTGATCGTGAATGGTAAACTGGTTGTCAATGAAAGCAAGTTTCAAAAAGTGTGGGCCGGACAGCCTATACGTTACCCGATCGAAGAGAAAAGTCACTTCAAACCACTGAGTGTAGAAGCTTGGGGTCGTCAATACGCTATTCGGCCATTCAGTGTGTCACAACATGGTGCAGAAGACAAAGGAGAGTAGAGATGTTTTCACGACTTATATTGGCTATCGCATTTTCAGCAGGTGTACTCTTTGCTGCACCGCTGGAAACCGATAGGTCCATTGATAAAGAGGTCAAGAGCAAATCAGGTATTTCAAATACTGAAACGTTTGAACAGTTTGCCACACGCGTTGGTATTGATGCATCCGAGCTTACCTTGATGCAACAAAATACGAAAAAAACCTCATTTATACCGGGAAAAGTGTTTTGTAGTTGCAGTAGTGGCAACAAGTACATCGGTACAGATCATGCTCAGCATACTCATGAATAACGGCTAAGGTATAGAATATGCAGATGTATTACAGTGTGTTATGCTCCTCAAAATAACTTTGTTTTGAGTAATATATAGTAATGCAGTACTTAAAAATAAATCAGGTTTACAGGGGAGATAAAATGAAAGTTTCATTATGGTTCAAAGGGTGTTTACTTGCATATTTACTTGTTGCTATGCCACTCTTTGCCGATTCATTGGAAGGTCCAAGAAGTGTAGCCGAGGAGCTGGAACCAAAAAATGGATTGACAAACCCTGATATCCGATCTACTTATTTCAAAGATACTTTTTCCTCTTGGTTTGAATTCAAAGATAAACTAAAAAAAGAGAATCATTTAGATCTTGGTTTTGACTACTCAATTGTAGGCTCATTATCAGATGCCGATATTGGAGAAGACAATGCACTGGGTCATGACATACGCTTTTATGGAACATGGACGCCTCTTAATCCCGATGGTACAAACTCCGGTATGCTTACTTTTAAATTTGAAAATCGTCATGCATTTACAAATTTAGCACCACAAAGTTATGGGTTTAATGTCGGTGCATTGGCAATCAATGCAGCACAGTTCAGTGATGCTGGTTGGATCGTAACGAACCTTTTTTGGAAACAGCGCTTTATGAATGACCGATTGACTTTAGGATTTGGGATCGTTGATATAACCGATTTTATTGATGTTTTTCCTTTAGCAAACCCGTTAACAGGATTTATGAACCTGGCATTTTCAATCAGCCCCGCTATAGCTGTCCCCAATCAAGGTTTAGGTGCAGCAGGAGGATTTTGGTTTTCTGATAATATCTATAGCATAGCAAGTATCGCCGACGCTAACGCAGACCCAGGTTCACCGGAGTTTGATGTATTTGAAACCGGTGAGACATTTAAACATATCGAATTTGGTTATACTCCAAATAAAGAGCTTCAATTTCTAAAGAACTTCCATATAACTCTTTGGCAGCAGGATGAGAGAAAAGACCAAGGTATTCCTGAGGACTGGGGAGTGACTGCATCCTGGTCATGGCTATATAATAACCGTTGGTCAACTTTCGTTCGCGGGGGATGGAATGATAAAGGCACGGCACTTTATCAAAAGTCTTTCAGCGCCGGTATGGGCTATTTGACGAATGAGCAGGATTTAATCGCTATGGGGTTCAATTGGGGAGAATCAGCAAACCGGGACACACAAAAAACAATTGAAGCATTTTATAATTATAAAGTCACTGAGCTATTGGCTGTCACCTTGGATATCCAGCAAATTTTTGATCCGGTATTTAATCCGGATGATAACGTTGTAGGTATCTATCAGCTTCGGCTTCGCATGTCATTCTAATCTTTTAGTTACTTACAAATTTCTTATTTACTTCATTGTCTGTAAATTACGTAATGATTTGCCTGTCCCCAATACAGAGCTGACGTATTGAAAAAAAGTGGCTATCAAGAATACGATCAGACATCTTCTCATAGAGAAGCATATCTTAAAACGATGGTACCTATTTAACTAAATATTGAACACCAGTAGTGTTTAGAGAATTGAATTAAAAATGAAAAATCTTATAAATTTATATATTTTATAACGTTTATCGCTGTAGCGACGTTTGAAGCCAATAAATATGTACCCTTCCATAGAAAACGTTATAAAATGTTCTATATAGGATGTTTTATAATGAAAACTATATTTTGAGATTCAATATAATATCTCGTCGTTACACATAAAACTTAGAACTTCTCAATAACTTCAAAGCAAATTCTATTTTATCTTTTAAAACCTCTTCATGCTCGCATAAAAGAGGATATATATCTAATGTTCTTGTTTCAGACTGCGCTTTAATATTGTCAAGTATAACTTCACGCTCTTTACAATTTCTGTACTCACGTAGAGGCTTCAATAGAATGTTAAGTTCCTCGACGAGAATTCGTGACTCTTTTTCCCCAATAATATGGAAAAAATCTTCTATTAAAGTTTGAAGGGTATCCATAGAGATATAAATCTCTTCAAGCACTTTATCATCATACCCCTTCTTGGTATTACCTAAAAGCACTTCAAATCTTTTTAAACTCTCGCTAACTATATTTTTCACCTCTTTTTTTAAAGAGATATATTTATGGTTTTCCTGTATTTCTATCTCTCTAGTAAGTAGATCTGTCATCTGTGTAAAAGGTTGAGACTGAAGCATATGTATCACTGCTTTCTCTTCTTCTGTTATCAGACTTTTTAACTCACTGTAGAGTGTTAACTTGGCATCTTCACGTGTGGCACATAGTTCATTTAAAAAGTAAAGATAGCGTAATACCTTTGTCTCTTCATAATAACGTTGTAGCAACTTGGTACAAAAATGCTGTACCTTTGGATCAAACAGGTCTGAAAAAGTCTCCAGTAAAGTTGCTGTACGTCGTAAAAGAATACGTAAACGATGCAGTGTTGCACTAAAATGTTTCTTCTGAAAATTCACCTTATAGTAGTTTAACAGACGAATGTTTCGGTACAGTACCAAAGAAACACCATCACGTATATAAACACGTTGTGGTACTTGCCAGAAAAAAAGATTGGGTGATTCAAAAGCATCTATTTTTCGGAAAAATGTTTGTAGATTGTACTCCATAGGTTTTACATACAATGCAAGGGAGTGATCGCTGTATTTGTTATCTTGATCGATCTCTTTAAGAACAAAAGGTTGCAGTTCCTGGATGATTTTTGAGTTTCTCAGTGCTTTTTCATCTTGGAAATATCCGATCAGTATGTAGATCCCTTCAAGCTTCTTTAAGTACTTATCAACAACAAATGTACTTTCATCTATCATGACCAAATATGCGTTTTTAACGATGATCCTTCCCAAATGCTCTTTACGATGAAAAACATACATCTCTTCACTGACAGATGTGATCTTTTCATTACCATGTTTATCGACTGTGACTTTTGTATAGGTATCTGGGTAAAGTTTATGGTAGTAACTCGCCTCATCCGCATATGAAACAGTGTAGAACTGTTCTGTTTTCTTAACGTTTGACCGTTGTTGTCTAAGCCAACGCTGGATGTCTGCGGATACTAAAAACTTGCGTTTTATATTATTCATAGCAGGGATTATATCACAAAATAAAAAATTGACTCTATGGTCCTTTTTAACTATAATACGCTATGAAAAACTTCTTTTTAGCCCCTATCAAAGGCTACCAATATATCTCTAAAATGTTACCTGCTTCCTGCCGTTACTACCCTACCTGTTCAGAATATGCCAAATGGCAGTTTGAATTTAATGCACCACATAAAGCTTTTACAGCAAGTTCATTGCGTATTTTACGCTGTAATCAGTTTTTTAAAGGGGGTATTGACTATCCACTGGTTCACTTCAAACCACCAAAACCTACAGCTTTACTCAAACTTAATGCATATTGTGGCAAAATTAATGTAATCTATTGGTTAGTACCTCAAAGTACGAACCCGGACAATACAAACTATTATGTTTTAAAGGACTTTGATGCAACTAAACGCACCACTTGACATGCACTTACACCTCAGAGATGGAGAGATGTTAGAAAATATCGCTAAAAGTTCAGCAAGTACTTTTTCAGGCGCTATCGTTATGCCTAACCTTGTACCTCCAGTGAGCAGTAAAGAAGAAGTTGTTGCCTATAAACAACGTATCATGGATGCCATAGGTGATGAAAAATTTACACCTTACATGACACTCTTTTTCAAGCCCTCTTATACCAAAGAATTTTTAGAGTCTATAAAAGATGAGATCACAGCAATCAAACTCTATCCTGCTGGTATCACCACGAATTCTGAAGGTGGAGTAAGCGGTTTTGATGTAGAAGAGTTGCGTCCTGCACTTGAAGCGATGAGTGAATTGAACATTCCTCTATGTGTGCATGGAGAAACAAACGGTTTTGTCATGGACAGAGAAGCGGAGTTTGTCAGTATTTATGAAAGATTGGCTACAGCATTTCCTAACCTCAAGATCATTATGGAACATATCACAACCAAAGAGAGTGTCGAAGCATTAGATAGATTTGAAAATCTTTATGCGACCATTACCCTGCATCACCTTATCATCACCCTCGATGACGTGGCGGGTGGTATGCTTAAGCCGCATCTTTTCTGTAAACCTATAGCCAAACGTCCCGAAGACAGAAGTGCCCTACTCAAAGTAGCCCTGGAAGCACATCCTAAAGTCATGTTCGGGTCAGACTCTGCGCCACATCCAAAACATGCCAAAGAGGCTTGTGGCTGTGCTGCGGGTGTCTTTACTGCGCCCATAGCATTACAGGTCTTGGCTGAATTTTTTGAAAATGAAAATGCCTCACTTGAAAATCTTCAAGCCTTTATATCAGGAAATGCGCAAAAGATCTACGGTGTTTCACCTTTGATCAAAACCGTTACCCTTGAGAAAAGAGAGTTTACCGTACCTTCAGATTACAATGGTGTGGTTCCTATGTATGCTGATGAAACATTAGCCTACAGTATAAGAGACGTTAGAAATGGATAAACGACTAAAAAAATTTGAAATATGCTGATGAAATCATAAGTTTAAAGCACTTACTCAAACATAACTAGATAACATAAGACAAATTAATAAGGATAGTAAATGATTGCAAATAGTATTGAAGAACTTATAGGAAATACGCCTTTAGTCAAGATCAACACACTTTCACAAGAGACAGGTACCACTATATTAGGTAAATGTGAATTTATGAATCCTACTTCATCTGTGAAAGACAGAATTGCTTTTAACATGATAAATGAAGCATTAAAGTCAGGAGATATTGATCAAAATACAACGATCATTGAACCTACAAGCGGAAATACTGGTATAGGCCTTGCTGCTATCTGTGCAGCAAAAGGTCTCAAACTCATTTTGACGATGCCTGAGTCTATGAGTATAGAACGTCGTAAAATTCTTATACATTTAGGTGCAGAGCTCGTACTCACACCTGCTTCAGAAGGTATGGGCGGGGCTATCTCCAAAGCATCCGCATTGGAAAAAGAACTGGACAATGCAAAAGTACTTCAGCAATTTAACAATCTAAATAACCCAGACATCCACCGTAAAACAACAGCCCCTGAGATACTTAAAGACACCCATGGTGATCTAGACATCTTTGTAGCTGCAGTAGGAACAGGTGGAACCCTGACAGGTACGGGAGAGATCCTCAAAGCTAAGATACCTTCACTTCAGATCATTGCAGTTGAACCTTCTGATTCTCCTGTCCTTGAAGGCGGAAAAGCAGGACCCCATAAGATTCAGGGGATCGGTGCAGGGTTTGTCCCTGAAATACTCAACACAGAAATTTATGGTGAAGTGATTGCAGTAAGCAATGAAGCTTCTTTTGCAATGGCTCAAAAAATTGCCAGAGAAGAGGGTTTACTTATTGGTATTTCAGCAGGTGCAAACCTGCATGCAGCCTATACTATAGCAAGCAGGCCGGAAAATAAAGGTAAAACCATCGTAACCATACTCTGTGATACTGCTGAACGTTATCTTTCTACGGAACTCTTTGACAGTTAATGTCACAGGAAAATACCTCCACACCTCTTCTACTTGAAACTATCAAGATAGAGGATGGAGAAGTACACAACCTCAGCTATCATCAAGATCGATGCACTAAAAGCCGTCAAAAACTCTTTCAGAGTAAAGATGTACTGGATTTATCTTCCATTATTGTTGCGCCCAAGGTTGGTTTATATCGTTGCCGTATCCTCTATGGCAAGAAAGTACACTCTATTGAATATATACCCTACACTCCAAAAGAGATACAGACATTAAAAATAGTCTCCTCCGACATTGAATACAATTTAAAATATGCCAACAGGGATGCCCTAAATACCCTGCTTGAATCTAACAAGGATGTAGATGAAGTGATCATAGAAAAAGATGGGTATCTCACCGATACAACTATCTCAAACATTGCTTTTTTTGATGGGAAACAGTGGCTCACACCTGAAAAGCCGCTACTTCAAGGTACGATGAGAGCCAAATTGATCGATGAAGGATTTCTGCAACCAAAAGAGATAAAACAAGCAGATCTCCAAAACTACTCACAAGTAGCTTTAATGAATGCTATGATAGGATTTAAAATTCTAAAGATTGATACCATACAAAATATCAAAAGGGCAAATAATGACCATTAACCTTTTTCAAACACCTGAGTATCGAACACTCATCCAGACACATATCTTTGAAACCATTAAATATTTATTTGACAGGAATCAGGAATTTGCACTTGCATGTGAGGTGAAACACATCACATTTACCCCGGAATTACCTAGTGGGATCAAAGAATCATTTGATGATACAGTTCTCTTTATATTGAGTGGTTTTACCTTCGAAAGTGCTCAGTTAAATGAAGAACATTTTTCTTTTGAGGCGGGTTTTGGAAGTGAGAATTTTGGTTCAGTGGTATCGGTACCATTACTCGCTATAAAACAGATCTTTGTAGGAGACACTCCCATAGTCATCAATCTTGCAGAGCCGGTAATAGTGGGAGGAGAGAAAAAAGTAGGCAGTGCATCCACAAAATCTTCAATGGAAGCACTTTTGAATAATCCTGAGAATAAAAAACTCCTCAAGAATAAAAAATAACGCGTAAATTCTTAGCAGTGACCCGCTAAGATGAAATTTACTACGTTATCTACATATGCATTATGTTTATTCTCTTTAGAATATACAATAAAGAATTTACGTGACATCGTATAACCTCTAAGTCTTGCTTCAAAAAGTTCACCGTTAGCCACTTCATCCATGATAGCATATTTTGACAAGATAGATACTACAGGTCTATCCGGATTTCTATCACTCTTCTTAAGTGTTTGGAGTACAGTAGTGGTGTTACTTACTTCTGAAAGGACATTAAAGTTTTTACAAGAAACACCCAGTTCGTCAAATACTTCTTGAACAACTTTTCTCGTATGTGACCCTTCATCTCTACATATCCAATCAAAATCATATAACTCTTCTGTTTTCAATATTTTGGCTATAGGTACATTACTTACAACTACAAGTTCATCTTCCAGCCACTCTCTATAAATAAGATCATGATCTATTACAGGTGATTCAATAAGCGCAACATCTAACTTTCTGTCTTTCAGTTTTTCTATAATGTTGTCACTTAGATCGATATCTAAATTAACACTGTTGTTGATCGCTTCACCAATTGTATTAAGACATTGTCCAGGGATGATATATGTACCTATGGTAAATGAAGCACCTAATCTAAATGTGATCTCTTTATTGATGATCTTGAGTATATCTTGTTCTGAAGAGTGTATCTCTTTTTCAAGTCTCGCTGCTATCTTATAAAGCTCTTCACCCTCATTGGTAAGTTTAATACCATTCTTTTTACGCTCGATTACTTTACACGCAAGATATTTTTCAATAAATTTGATCTGCTGTGTTACTGCTGGCTGAGAAATTCCTAACTTCGCAGATGCTTTTGAAAAACTTCTTTCACGAGATACAGTTAAAAATGTTTCTAATTTTACAAAATCTTTTAACATTAATTATTTCCTTAATTCTAAACTATTTCTTAAATATATAAATATATAAGTTAATTAAGTCATTATATCTAATTATACTTAATCAAACATAAGTTGTTCTTATTAGAATAATTTTATTTTGTATTAAACTTCCATTTTTTTTCTTTATGGCACTTCTAATCAATTAAAAGGTATAATTAATACTATATAGGAGCAGAATCATTTTCATGGAAACAATTTTAAATGCATTAAACCCATCACAACGTGAGGCGGTTGAACATATTGACGGACCGATGCTTATCCTTGCTGGTGCAGGTAGCGGGAAGACAAAAACACTTACGACTAGACTCGCTTATCTTGTAGGTGAAGTGGGTATAGACCCGGCAAACACTTTAACACTTACTTTTACCAATAAAGCTGCTGCGGAAATGCGAGAGCGTGCCCTTAAACTGATGCCTGCAAAAGTCTCTTATCCTCCACTTTTATGTACCTTTCATAAGTTTGGCTTACTCTTTTTAAAGTTTCATATCGAAAAACTCGGTAGAAGTAATGCCTTTGTGATCATAGACAGTGATGATAAAAAACGACTTTTACGTTCTATAGCCAAAGAGTTAAAGATAGACCTAAACATCTCTTTTATCGCTTCTGAGATCTCAAAATACAAAAATTCACTCCTCTCACCTGAGCTGGTTTTAGAAAAAGCGGAACTTCCTGACTACAAACAAATAGCCAATATCTATGTAAAGTACCAGGCGAACATTGAAGAGAACAATCTCGTAGATTTTGATGACCTCCTCATGCTTACCCACAAAATACTCAGTGAAAATGATGCGCTGAGAAAAGAAACAAGTCAACGCTACCAATACATCATGGTAGACGAGTACCAAGACACCAATGAACTACAGTTCCAGCTTCTTGAACTTCTTTCCTCTGAACATAATAATCTCTGTGTTGTAGGTGATGATGATCAGAGTATTTATGGGTGGAGAGGTGCAAACATTCGTAATATTTTAGAATTTGCCAACAATTTTGAGACATGTAAAACTGTGAAACTTGAAACAAATTACCGTTCTACTGAACCTATACTCAAGGCAGCAAATACACTCATAGAACACAATTCCACACGTCTGGGTAAAAAACTTACTTCACAAAAAGGTGCAGGTCAAGAGGTCAAACTTCTTCACTCACTTGATGAATCTATGGAAGCCAAAGCTATCGCTCATGATGTACTGAAACTGCTGGATGAAGGTGCTGATCCTGATGAAATAGCTGTACTTTACCGCATCAATGCACTTTCACGCTCACTCGAAGAGGGCTTTACGAAGGCAGGTGTAGGATTCAAACTCATCGGGGGTATGCGCTTTTATGAACGTGCAGAGATCAAAGACCTCATCTCTTACTTAAGGGTTCTCTCAAATCCACATGATGACTTTTCTCTCATACGTATCATCAACAAACCCAAAAGAGGTATAGGAAAAGCATCCATAGAAAAGCTGCAAAAGGCTGCTTTTGATGCGCATATGTCACTCTATCAGTATATAGAAAAATCAGGACAAGGTGAACTTCCTTCTGTCATTAGTAAAAAAGTAGCCACTGCTTTAGAAAAACTTGTCGAAGATATCACACTGCTACAGGATGCTTTGGAAAATGAACTTGGTAACTTTATCACTCTCTTTGAAGAACGCATCAAACTTAAAGACCATTATGCCGGTATGGTAGACGGCTTTGACCGTATCTTGAATATCGATGAATTTTATGGGTATTTTAGAGATGCTGTGGTAAAAAACCCTGACCTTACACTTGATGAGTTCCTGAATGACATCTCACTGCAAAGTGACCAGGATCAGGTTGAAGAAGATACTATCACTATCATGAGTATACATGCGGCTAAAGGACTGGAATTTGAACACCTTTTTGTCATAGGTCTTGAAGAAGAGTTTTTTCCTCTGTTGGGTGAAGGTTCAAATATGGAAGAGGAGCGTCGTCTGGGTTATGTAGCGATCACCAGAGCAAAATCAGATCTTACACTTTGTTATGTCGACAGTCGTTTTTACAAAGGCCGGCGTAAGATGATAGACAAGAGCCGTTTCCTAGGAGAAGCAGGACTTATACAAGATACAAGTCTCAAGATCACTAAAAGTTCTGCTTTCAAAAAAGGAGACCTGGTTAAACACAAGATCTTTGGGATAGGACGTGTTCAGGCCGCCAATAAATCCGGTAAAGAGTACAAGCTTCTTATTAACTTTGGTGGGAATAAGAAAGAAATACTTAGTTCATTTGTACAAAGTATTTAATCTTATATATTTGTAATTTTTTTCAATTACCCTAAATCTAAACTGTGGTGGGATTTCTCCCTTCATTTTTTAGAAAAACGAAGCAAAAATCGTCGTATCTCTCGAATCGCTAGATTTTCTGGCACTAAATGCCGATACCTCCCGTCGCTAAAGCGTAAGTGGGGTGCATGGGCGTTCGAAGCGACAAGGGCACATTACGTGTGATTAAAAGTGAATGCTAAAGGAAATAAACTGTGAATCGACTTTTTGTAGTCAATAAGCCTATCTTCCGTTCTTCTAACGGATATATGGGATATGTGAAACGTAAATACGGGACGAAAAAAGTAGGGTTTTCAGGTACGCTTGACCCTTTTGCCACTGGATGTCTCATTGTTGCGACAGGACAATATACAAAACTATTCCAATACCTCAATAAAACGCCTAAAAGCTACAAAGCTACACTATGGCTAGGGGCAAACTCTCCAAGCCTTGATATAGAGAAGATAGACAGCATTAAAGAGGTATCTGCCTTTACAGAACAACAGATAGAAGAAGTGTTAAGATCCTTACAGGGTGAACTCACCTACTATCCTCCAAAATTTTGTGCCAAGAAGATAAACGGTAAACGTGCCTATGAACTCGCACGTGAAGGGTTGGAAGTGGACCTCAAGACCATCACCTCTACTATTTATGATATCAAACTGCTGAACTATAACCATCCTTTTGTACACTTTGAAGCTACAGTCAGTGAAGGTACATATATACGCAGTCTCGGTGCGCTTGTTGCAGACAAACTGGGTGTAGATGGTACACTCTCCAGCTTACATCGTATCCATGAAGGACAGTTCTATTTTGATGATGAAAAAGCACTCGATCCATTCACCCATTTAGCGCTTCCTACCAATATCTATACAGGCGATGAAGAGTATGTGGAACTGGGTAAAAAGCTCTCAGTAGAATATTTTGAAACAAAAGAGGATGGTGTCTATCTTATAGAGACTTCAAACTTTTTCTCTATTATCGAAATAGTAGAGGAAACGGTCAAATATCGATTTAACCGTATCCCAAAATTTGAGGAAAATTAATGCACAGTATCAAAGCCCATGCCAAAGTAAACATCTTTTTAAAGATCACCGGCCATAAAGACGGCTATCATACCCTGCTCTCAAGATTTATGAGAGTAGAAGACCTCTATGACACTATCACCTTTGAGCCATGTGAATGTGACACGTTTACCATAGAAGGCTGTGATGATATAACGCTTGAATCAAACACTATTTACAAAGCCTACAAAGCACTGAACGACTATACTGGTGACCTAGACATACTCAACTTCTTTTACAAACATAAAGTCGTCGTTACAAAGCGTATACCAAGTCAAGCAGGTTTGGGTGGTGGAAGTTCAGATGCTGCTGCTTTTATGCGTTTGGTCAAAGAGGTATGTAACCTTATGATAAGCACCGAAGAACTGGCAAAGCTTGGAAGTACGATCGGTGCAGACCTTCCTTTTTTCATCTACAACTACCAGTCAGCCAATGTCAGTGGCTTTGGAGAGATAGTTGAGCCCTTTGAAGAAAAACTACTCTCATTAGAACTCTACACCCCAGACATAGGGTGTGACACTGCTGTCGTTTATAAAACATTCAAAGAACACCTGTTGAATGACATCAGCTTATGCTCCTTCATAGGATGGGAAAAACTGGATTCAAGAACCTTATTGGAACGCATTGCAGATCCTATAGTACTCAATGATCTCTACGGTGCTGCTCTTATCGTCTATCCGGAGTTAAAAGAAGTTAGTAAAGCAGGATGGTTCTTTTCTGGAAGCGGAAGTACATTTTTCCGCTTAAATTAAAGTGCTCCCTATTGACCGATTTATTTAATTTAATAGGTATCTATTCGTTCAAAAAATAATCTATTAATCAATTCTAGTTATAATAAAAAAATTTAATGTAAAGAAATAACGATGTCCAAACTCACCCAATATCCTGATATTTTCAATGAACTCAAAGAACAAGTACGTAAAGCCGGACTACTTGAACGTGTACCTGTACGAGGAAGTTTGGAGATGATCGCTATACTTGTATGTATGGTAGCTACACTTGGTACTGCAGCACTTTGGAACCCTATACTTTTAGGGCTCTTTTTAACATTGCTTTTTACACGCTCAGTATTTGTTTCCCATGATATCTTGCACACACAATATTTTAAAAACAAATCTCTTTCAAAGAAGCTTAGCTATCCTTTTTCAGCACTCATCCTAAGTAACTCCTCATCATGGTGGGACTATAAGCATAATGTCAACCACCACACCTACTGTAATATCGTAGAAAAAGATGCAGATATTCGTGCTCTCGATGGTGCTTTTACACCAAACAAAGGGAACAAACCTTTTATCAAAAAATACAAACACATCATCTTTTGGGGCGCAATGTTTTTTATGTTCCCCGCATTTATAGCACAGTCATACAAATTTGTGATCACTCGTAAACTCTGGGGCGAGTTTGCACTGATGCTACTCCACTGGCCACTCATCTGGGGAACACTGCTTTATCAGATAGGAGCACTTGATACTCTTATCGTAGCACTGACACTTAACTTTGTACTCTCTCCTTGGCTTGCTTTTGGTTTCATTACCAATCACTTAGGCTGTGAAACATTTCATGAAGAGGAAGCCAAAAATTTTTCTTGGATGGAACTACAGATGAGAGGAAGCCGTTCTTTAAAAGGCGGTTTTTTAGTACACTGGTTCTACGGTGGACTCAATACACAGATAGAGCATCATCTCTTCCCGAAAGCACCTCGTTTTAATCTTCTGAAAGTACAAAAGATGACAAAAGCGTTTGCAAAAAAGTACAACATACCCTATTTTGAAACCACACCTTTGATCGCATATATACAGATAAATGAGGCGTTAAAGGAGTATTGAATCTTACGCAACTTCTATCTTGGAAGCATAGGGGGAATGTCTCTATCTATCCCTTATAAGTAATGTTTGATGTATTATTTTTTCATTAAACGAAGATAGAGATTTTCAACTTTGGTTCTTGCCCAAGGTGTTTTTCTTAAAAATTTCAAACATGAATTGATACTGGGATCATAATTGAAACACCGTATCTCTACCATTTGTCCCAAAAGTTCCCAACCATACTCTTCCTGTAACTCTTCAAGTATCTGTTTTAGTTTAATGCCGTGTAAAGGGTTGTTTTTATGTTCATCATTTGTCATATAACATCATACCATCAATATCCCAATGAAACGTTTTAAAGAGCCCTTTAAACATATCATCCATCGGTGCTTTTATCACTACTTCTTTATGGCTTAAAGGATGTACAAACTTTAGTTTATCAGAATGTAACAATAACCTGTGACACGCAAACTTCTCACGAAACAAATTATTATGTTCACCCCTTCCATGCTTGGTATCTCCTACTATAGGGTGAAAGATATGTTTCATATGACGTCTCAGTTGATGTTTTCTCCCTGTCTTTGGAAAAAGTTTTACCAATGAATAACGTGCCACAGGATAACGGCTTACAGGAAAGGGTAACTCCACTGTAGCCAAACGTTTATACGAGGTTTGTGCCTCCTGTACTTCTTTGGTAATCCCTTGTTGCTTCTGCTCTTTGGTATCCAACATCTGTTTAAGCGGATAGTCTATCAGTGATGCATCTTCAGTAAACCCACGTACAATTGCTATGTACTCTTTATGTACCTGTGATGAGCGAAAAAGAAGAGACATCATCTGAGCCATTTCAGCATTAAGTGCAAAAAGTAATACCCCTGAAGTAGGTTTGTCCAAGCGATGGATAGGATAGACATATTGCCCTATCTGATCACGCACCAACTGCAAGGCAAACTGCGTCTCATGTTTGTCTATAGGGGACTTATGCACAAGCAAACCTGATGGTTTATTGATAGCCACCAAATATTCATCTTGATAGAGTATTTCCAAAGGGTTTGTTTCTGCATTATCCATGGTGAATTATATGATATAATTCTACAAAATAAAGACAAAAGGACCGATTTGGCGATCAATATCGTAGCGCAGAACAAAAAAGCCAGACATGATTATGAGATACTTGAAAAGTTTGAAGCGGGTATCGTACTGGCTGGTGCTGAAGTCAAAGCACTACGTGCCAAACGTGCCAATCTTGCTGATGCTTTTTGTCGATTTATCCAGGGGGAACTGTACATAATGAATGCACATATCGCGCATCTTGAGACAGCAAACAAACACTTTACCCCTGATACGCGTACACCAAGAAAACTTCTGTTACATAAAAAACAGTTGGAGAAACTCTATGTCAAAGTACACAAAGATGGTCTGACCATCGTACCTCTTATGATCTACTTTAATGAACGCAACATTGCCAAAGTGAGCATCGCCATAGCCAAAGGTAAGAAATTGCATGATAAACGTGCTGACCTGAAAGCAAAAACACTCAACCGTGAAGCCCAACAAGCTATGAAAAATCGAGAGTAAACGAATGAAAACAATTACAGAATTTTTGGATGGGTATCAGAGTGTAGTACTGGGAACAGAGGGAAGCAATGGATATCCTTTTTCCTCTTACGCACCTTTTTACTACGATGGTGAACAAGTGTATATTTTCATTTCAAACATTGCAACACATGCCAAGAACATACAAGCCACTCCTCAGGCTTCCGCATTTTTTATAGAAGATGAAAATACGAGTAAAAATATCTTTGCAAGAAAACGTATCACATTACAATGTGATGTAAGCTCTATCTCTAGAGATGAGAACACCTTTGCAAACATCATGTCACACTTTCAAGATAAATTCGATGCAGATATGGTCAACATGCTTATGGGGATGAAAGACTTTAATCTCTATGCCCTTAAACCTATTTACGGTGAAGCAACTTTTGGATTTGGTGAAGCCTATAACATAGGTGGAGAGAAGATGAATGAGCTGGTGGCAAGAACCGGTGGTACTGGCCACAAATAGTGCTTACCTTTTAGGCTTTCTCTTTTCTATCAACACTTCTCGAGGAGAAAGAGTAGTACGCTCTTTTTTTTCTTGCATTCTTTTTTTACGTTTTTCAATGAGCTTGGCATAACTGTTTGGCTTGAGCATTCTACTTTGTTTCAATCTTTTCCATGTTGATACCTGTTCATATCCTATAAAATGATAAATACTCTTTTGTATCTTTTTAACCAGCCACTTTAAAAAGCCTTTGACAGGAATATGAAATACCTTTTCCAAATAGTACTCCAGCCAACCAAACCAAAATATAAAAAAATCATATACCTTTCGTAATCCTTTGGCCAGGAACGGTACCTTCTCCATCCATGACAAAAGCCATGTAAAGATCACCACTTCAACAATGGGAGCGAGCCAACTTCCCCATAAATAATCTGTAAAGAAATAAGCAATCCCTGCACCTACTTTCAAAAATAGCGCCAGTAAAAAACTCCATACCTTTGCCAAAAATACTTTTACAGCGATCATCCCACCCATAAACTTGCCTATGAAGCCCAATGAGCCAAGAAAAGCAAAAACAGTAATGATTTTTTTGCTTAAAGGAAAGTTCTTAAAATTCTTTTTTGCATGTTGCACTACTCTTCTAATATCAGCTGAAAGGTGATCTAAAAAATGTGTTTTCATATTTCCCATCACCACTTTTTCCACGACATAACGTTTCCCCAATCCTGTAGCAGAGAGAAGTGCAAGTTTTTTAAGGAAAAGTGTCAAGATAAATTTTCCTTTTACAAGAAAAAAAGCAGCAAACAATGTAAAAAGATTTTTCTTTACAAAAAACACTATCCTGAAGAATAATGCTACAATGAAAGCACGACTCTCCTCAATGCTGAATAGAACAATAATACTGATAAGAAGCAGAGGTAGCACCCATAAAAGAATCCATTTTTTCATCACTTCGTCTATTTTCTAAGTGCGTCTTTTACGGTTTTATAGAGCCGTTTCATTTTCTCTATAAAAGGACTTTTACCAGAAAAGTATTTTTCTTTAAATGCCTTTAAACTCATTTTTACCTGCACTAAACGTTCCATCGTCTTCATATACATTTCACAAGACTTTAACCAGTCAATGGCCTTCATGATCCAATCATATATCCATTTGAACCATCCAAACTGCATAAGCTTGTCTTCTGTGACCCTAAAGAGCCAAAAGGTAAATGCTGCTACAGGTATTTTAGCGATATACAGCGTAAGTCCTAAAAGAACCTGTCCACTGACAAATAATATCCCCGCATAAATACCAAATGCTTCCACTATAGCAAGTAAGACCACAAAAATGACAAGAACTATAGAAGGGGTCACAGACTGTAACTTTAATTCAAGCTTCTGCAGAATTTTAAGCGCATGAATCGTCTCATAAATAGGCTTGGCGATCCCCTCCCAGATCAACTCTTCGAAAATAATATAGATCATAACAAGGAAGAGTTGTAAAAGTAAAATAAATTTGTTTTTTATGGCTGAGAGCATGATGGGGTATCCCTAAATAATTTTTAAAAAATATTATAGCGAATTTGATAGTTTAATAGCGTGAGAAAGATTACTTTCTTTTTGATTTACTGTAGTTTTGATTAAATGGATTTTGTGTAGAGCGGGAGCTTACATATAGTAAGTGACCAAACGGAACAAAGTCCATTCAGCCGAAAATGCTGTGAAGCAAAGAGAAAGAGATTACTTTCTTCTGAGTTCTTTGATTCTTGCTGCTTTACCTTTAAGCTCTCTAAGATAGAACAATTTAGCTCTTCTGATTCTACCTCTTCTAAGTACTTCAATACTTTCGATTGAGTCTGAGTAAAGTGGGAAGATTCTTTCAACACCAACAGAGTTAGCGCCCATTTTTCTTACCATGAATGTTCTACCAGTTCCTTGACCTCTAATTGCGATACAAAGTCCCTCATAATTCTGAACTCTTGTTTTTTCACCCTCTTTAATGTTAACGGCTACTCTAAGTGTATCACCAGCTCTGAATACTGGAATGTTTTTGTTTTCAACTTGTGCTTGTTCAAAGCTTTCAATGTATTTATTTCTCATGTGTTATACCTTTTTTGTATAAGTCTGGCCGAAAATACTTTGTTTTACACAAAGCCAGCCCTCTTTTTAAGTCCGTGATTTTACTATGATTACCCTTTAGAAATTCTGAAACTACTTCACTGTTTTCATAATTTTTAGGTTTTGTAAAAGATGGGGCTTCTAAAAGTGATTCTTCAAAACTCTCTATACTTAAAGAATCACTGTTGCCCAATACCTCTTCAACATTACGGCTAATAGCATCACAAACCACCATACTTGCCAGTTCTCCACCTGTTAAAATGAAATCTCCTATGGAAAAAAGTTCATCTGCCTGAGCTTCTATGACCCGCTCATCTATTCCTTCATAACGTCCGCTTACAAAGACAACATGCTCTTTTTTCGCTAAACGTCTTGCATCGTTTTGCGTAAACGGTTTAGCCACAGGAGAAAGAAACACTATATGTGCCTTTTCAGAAGTTTCTCTTACCTTACGAAGCGTATCCATCAAAGGTTGTGGAGTCATAAGCATCCCAGCTCCTCCACCTACCATAGGTGCATCAACACGGTTATGTTTGTCTGTGGTGAAATCACGCGGATTGTAAAAGTCTATAGAGATCTTTTCATCTTCTATGGCACGTTTTAAGATACTCTCGGAAAAGTACCCTTTGATAAGATCGGGGAAAAGTGTGACAAATGAGAAACGCATAGTACTCATTAATACGCTTGTTTGGCAAAGCCAAATAAAGCTACGCTAACGCTATCTTCTCTTCGGCAGAGTGCCCATGCAACTAGTCGCATTAACTTGCTTCCAGTATGTCTTTGGCATCTTTAGTATAAACTATTTTTTCTTCTGTATCTACTTTTACAACATAACGTTCTATATAAGGGAGTAAGAAGTTCTTAGACAATCCTGCTTCAACCAGACTCTCCTCTGTTTTCACAGAAAGATAATCGGTATCTCCCATACGTTGTATATCTTCTACCAGCCCTAAAACTTCATCATCCTGTTGCACTACACATCCAATAACATCAAACCAAAAGTGTTGCCCCTCTTTCAAGTCACAATTTTCTTTTGTTTGTTCTTCATTGGCAAAAAGTTTCGTATTGGTCAGTTTTTTTGCAGAATCAATACTCTCGTATCCTCTAAATTTTACAATACCTCGCGTAAAATTAATATCTGCGATA
Organism: Sulfurovum sp.; assembly: GCF_041562805.1. Lineage (GTDB taxonomy): Bacteria > Campylobacterota > Campylobacteria > Campylobacterales > Sulfurovaceae > Sulfurovum. The sequence goes on from NZ_JBFFOH010000004.1 coordinate 48,276, forward strand.
GTAAGATCACCACGATTGCTTTTATACGTATTTCCTACTTTAAACTGTTCTGGAAAATCTGTATGAAGATGAAATTTGAGGTCACCCCAAAGTCCAATTGTTCGCCCTATTTGAGCGATAAGTGCATCATCATTGGACATAATATTGTTACTCTGAAGCTTTTACATTAACGCGGTAATTCTTACCGCCTTTTGCTTTACAGCCGGAGATGACTGTTTTGATAGAATTGATCATTCTTCCTTCTTTCCCGATAAGTTTACCTATATCTTCAGTGTTCGCAAAGATAGTGATCTCATCGAAACCCTCATCAACCTCTGCTATCTCTATAGAGATATCTTCAGGATTGTTTACCAAAAGCTTGGTATATGAGAGTAAGAAGTCTTTAACCATTAGAACTATTTTTTACCTGCTAGTCTTGTTACTGTTGGGCTCATTTGTGCACCAACACTTAACCAGTAGTTCAATCTTTCTGTATCAAGAGTAAGCTCTTTGTTTACGCTTACTGGGTTATAGTGACCAATTGCTTCGATCCAACCACCATCTCTTCTTTTTCTGCTGTCTGTTACTACTATTCTATAAAATGGTTTCTTTTTTCTACCCATTCTTGTCATTCTGATCATTGTCATATTATATCCTTTGTTTTTTCATTTGTTTGAATGCCTATCTTGAGGAAAGCTATGCATTATCGTAACAAGTACTGACAACTGTTTTTTAATGACTAAAACACTCATCAACACTTCATAAATTCTTTTGGAACGCGATTTTACCATAAATACTATAAAGATTTTATTAAAGCTATGGTTCTAGCAAGTATAAGGTAAGAGCTTGTATGCACCTTATACAGAAATAGGTCGTATCTTAACGTGGACCGCCAGGGAAACCACCGCCGCCGCCTTGCATCTGTGCCATCATGTCCTGCATCTGCTTCATGCCGCCTTTACCTGATAACTTTTTTGCCATCTTGGCTGCATTTTTAAACTGTTTAAGTACACGGTTTACCTGTACCTGGTCTAGTCCTGCACCTGCTGCCAAACGTCTTTTACGTGTGTTGTTAAGCAAATCGGGATCTTCTCTTTCTTTCTCTGTCATAGAAGAGACCATTGCCTTGATCATCTTAATTTCACCAGAGTTTTCCAGATCCATATCGCCTATCTGCTTTGCCATGTTACCCATACCCGGTATCATTCCCATAATAGACTTCATGCTTCCAAGCTTTTTCATCTGTTCCATTTGAGACAAGAAGTCATTGAAGTTAAACTGACCTTTTTTGATCTTCTGTGTAAATCTCTTTGCCTCTTTAGGGTCTATAGCCGCTGCTGCTTTTTCTGCCAGTGATTCAACATCCCCTGCACCCATCAAACGGCTTACGATCCTGTCTGAAATGAACTGTTCAAGGTCTTGCATCTTTTCACCAGCACCGATGAAACGAAGTGGTGTTCCTACCTGTTGTGTAAGTCCAAGAGCAACCCCACCTTTAGAGTCCCCGTCAAATTTCGAAAGTACCACACCGGTGATACCTATCTTCTCTTTAAACGTTTGTGCTGTTCTGACGGCATCTTGACCTGTCATCGCATCAGCCACATAGAAAAGTTCATCAGGGTTTGCTACACGCTTCACTTCTGCAAGTTCATCCATAAGTTCATCATCTATAGCCAAACGTCCCGCAGTATCTATAAGAACAACATCATAAAGCTCTTTTTCTGCCTTTGCAAGTCCCTGTTTAACTATCTCTACAGATGTTGCATTTTCATCTGCGACGAGCTCTACTTCGATCTGTGATGTGATCTGCTTAAGTTGTTCTACAGCTGCAAGTCTCTGTAGATCGGCTGCAATAACAAGTACTTTTTTCTTCTTCTGCTCTTTGAGAAAATAAGCTAATTTACCCGTAGTCGTCGTTTTACCTGACCCTTGTAAACCTATCATAAGTACAACAGTTGGCGGTTTAGAGGCAAAAGTAAAACCTTTAGGTGCACCCTCTATCGTTAAAATCTCTGTTAGTTTACTTTGAAGTGCTCGTAAAAAATTGTCTTTACCTACACCGTTTTGCTTTGTCTCAATTTCAACACTGGCAATGAGTTCTTTCACCACTTTATGGTGTACATCTGCCTTTAAAAGTGACTTTTTAAGTTCAGCAGTTGCTTTTTTAAGTGCTTTTTCATCATCATGAAAACGAATCTTGCCTATGGCATTTTTAAAACTGTCAGTTAAAGTATCAAACATTTATTACCCTATTTCTTCTCTATTTTTCTCAATATAATGATGCGATTTTATCTAAGATTTACTTATATCTCGCGATATCTTTCGGCTCTACTGCATTAAACTCATAATCAAGTATTTTCATTTTAGCAGAGTGCAGAAGTACACGTTTTGCCTGTGTACGGCTTCCATACTGTTCATCACCTAATATCGGATGTCCTATGTGTGCAAGGTGTACACGGATCTGGTGGGTTCTACCCGTAGTGATCTCTATATTGACCTTCGACTTTTTCCCCTGTACCTCTTCTGGTTTTACTATCGTATGTGCTTTTTTACCACGTACGGGGTCTATCATAGAAAATGCTTTCCCTTTTTTCACAGTAAATATAGGTTCATCTATCTCTATTTTTTCATATAGAACACCCTCAACCCATGCCACATAATGTTTTTCAACATTGCGGTTTTTAAACTCTTTGATCGCACGTTCTATAAACGCTCTGTTCTTCCCCAGTAGTAATACACCCGATGTATCTCTGTCAAGTCTGTGTAGAAGTTCTGCACCTTCTATGGAGTCTTGTATCTCATAGCTGTCAACTTGTGCAGGTTTATTGACTGCAATGATGTCTTCGTCTTCATAGAGTATCTCTATATCCTCTGGATACTCTATACGAAAGATAGTGTCAGTACTTATTTCAGCTCTTGCTATCTTTACTTTTTTATCTTCCACATAGACAAGTCCTCTGTCTATAAGTTCTTTCGCTTTATTATTTGAAATGTCCTGTGCCAATGCCAGAACTTTATATGCTTTATCTGTTGCCATTTATATTTCCTTGGTTTTTTCTATCCACTCTTTAAATGTATCATTCAGTGGGAATGCCACTATTTTGATCTTACTGCTTTGTCCTGTTTTAAAAAGTATATCACTTTTTGAAACTTTAAAACTTTTTGCAAGAAACTTTACTAACTCTTTATTTGCTGCACCTTCTACTGCAGGTGCTTTAATGCGTATCTTGATAGCATCCTCACCATACACTTCACAAAACTCACTTTTGCTGGCATTTGGTTGTGCTTTGATGCGTATACTCACTGTTTCATCTTCTATATTATAAAACACTTTTTAAACTCTCTACAATAGCTGTGATGTCACTCTTATTTTTTATCTCTGTAGGCTTAAGCAATCCATACTGCAGCAATCTTCTTGAAAGATTGGATGCTTCTACTACTGCTATACCTTCAATGGCATCAAAAATATCTTTTTGGTTGAAGTAGTGCTTTCCTGAGATGATCCTACATCCAAACTGTGCTGCTTCTGCCGCATTATGTCCACCTATAGGTTCAAATGCACCTCCAAGTATGACGATGTCACTGATGGCATATATATTGACCAATTCACCCAAAGTATCTACTAACACAATATCAGAATTCAACACATCATTTTGAGAATAACGCTGCATCGTACAGTGATGCGTTTCAGCAAAATTTTCCATCATTTTAGCTACTTTATCAAAACGTTCCGGATGACGAGGTACCAAAAGTAAAACTGCCTCTTCATGTTCCTTTTTAAATGCAACAAATGCTTTCAGGATAAGTGCTTCTTCTCCCTCATGTGTACTTGCGCCACACACAACCAGACCAGAAGGTTTTTTAACTTCTTTAGTCACACCAGGTAAGTGGCCTAACTTGATATTACCCGTGACTAACACATTTTTAGCCCCTAGCAATTCTAAACGTTCTTTATCTAATTCTGTTTGTGCATATACTTCATCTATATGCTTAAAGATCTGTTTATAAAGCCATCCTATCTTTTCATACTTAGGAAAAGACCTGTCACTCATGCGTGCATTAATGAGTAAGGTTTTAGCCCCTCTGCTCTGTGCCAAAGCAAAAAGAAGATACCAAAACTCAGCCTCCATCACCACCAGTGCTTTTTGTGGTTTCAACCATCCTAAAAGCAAAGGTTCAAAAGGCAGATACCTGCTCTCTTCCGTATACTCTCCTATCACTTTAAAGCCCGTATGCGTTGTCGTACTCATACGTAAAGCTTCTTGTGGCAATGCATCCACTAAAGGTTTGATGGCTTTTGCTTCTCCAAAACTGCAAGAGTGAAACCAAATACCGTCAGACTTTAAAGGCTTGTTCTTCCATAGGAAAAATCTTGCAGGGAGTGAGTCTTTATATTTGGCTTTAAAGGAGAATAATGCTAAAAAAGGAAGGGCTGCAATATAGATTAGAAAAGAAAAAAGACTATAGAGAAAAAAGAAAAATTTCTCCATAGTGCATCACTTATGCTTCTGCTGTAACACTCTCTATATAGAGAATTCTACCACAGTGAGGACAATTACAGATCTCATCTGCTTTGATCACTTCTGAATACGTTTTGTCATTGAGCTTCATGTAACATCCGTAACATGCTTGTTTTTTAACAGGAACAACCGCTGTATTACCTGCCCAAATACGGATCTTTTCATAAAATGCAAGTACTTTTTGTTCAAGGTCTCTGCTCGATTTTTCTCTTTCAACAAAAAGTTCACCCTTGCTTTTCTCTATCTCTGCTCTTTCTACAGACACTATTTTATTCATCGCTGTATATTCGTCAGTGAGTGTTTTTACTTTTTCACTTGCTTCATCTAAAAGTAATGTTGTCGTTGCATTGATATTTTGAAGTCTATCTATCTCTTCATTTGCAAAAGTCATCTTTTCTTTAGCAATATCTTCTTCTAAAGAGAGTGCTTTCATCTCTTTTTCCGTTGTGATATCTTTAGATTTTTTTGCATTTAAAGTCAATTGCTCGTTCAACATTGTAAGTTGCTCTTCAAATGTCTTTACTCTTGCATCATTCTGAATGATACTTGCATTCAATGTATCAAGTTCAGCTTGTGCTGCATTGATCTTCTTTTCTATTTTTGCTACTTTTTTATTTGCCGCTTCCAGTTGTGGAGTGTAGCTGTCTATAGCTTTGTCAATTTTTGAAAGCTCTATGAGCTCATTTAGATGTTTGTTCAATCTCTGTCCTTTGGAGTTTACGGGTTCTCAATCATTATTTTGAGAGGTTTAACCCATACTTTATATTGTTTCAATATGAAATGGGTTTTTTGAATTCGAAATTATAGCTAAAAGAGGTAAAACTTTCAACTCATCCAAAATTATCTCTGCAAAAAACTTCTCACTTTCATAATGTCCTATGTCTACCATCATTAAATCTTCACTCATTGCCTTCATTGCATCATGATACTTAATATCCCCGGTCAAAAAACAGTCAGCCTCTACCTCATCCATGAGGGAAGCCCCTGCACCGGTGGTTAAGGCAATAGATCTGATCTTCTCTTTCTTACCTATGACTTTGAGTGTAGGCAAGTTCAATTTCTCTTTTAAAAGGGTCAAAAGCTCTTTATAATGCCACTCTCCTTTTGTTGTACATACAAAAGGGTTTTGTGACTCCAGTTTAAAGCCTAAAACCTTCTCAAAAACATATCTGTTCAAATGTGTCTGGTCAAAATTTGTATGCAAAGCGATAAGAGACTGCTTTTTTAGTATCATTTTTTCAAGTAGATTTGAAGGGTATTTTGAGAAGTCAAGCTGTGTCAAATTTCCAAATATAAGCGGATGATGCACCACAAAAAGTGTATTTTCATCTATACTTTCTATCATCTCATCATCTATATCCAATGCAACTACGACCTGGGATACTTCTCTAGACATATCTCCTACGATAAGTCCGGAGTTATCCCACTTTTCCTGGAGTTCAAAAGGACTTACTTTATCTAAATGGTTGTATATTTCTTGTAGCTTCATGCTAATCTTTCTGAGTTTTCACTCTTTTTGATTTTTCCATCACTTGCTCAGCAAGACTTTGTTTATATGCAATGATCTCTTCTCTTGTCTCTTCACA
>NZ_JBFFOH010000005.1:0-54049 GCF_041562805.1 Sulfurovum sp.
CACCTGCTGCTGCTACTGCTGCAGCTGCAGCATGTTCTGTGGCTTTTTGTGTAGGTACACCTGCTTCAGTTTTCATCAGTAATGACATTGCTTCGATCTCATCATCATTAAGATTTTTTACCTGTGCTACCATCACACCTTTCATAGTATCACCATAGGTTCCATTTTTATAACCCATCATTGCATCTTTGATCTCTTTATAAGACATATCTTTAACTATCTTCGATTTCCCCAAGGCTGCCTTCTCAAAGTATTGTCCATGACATCCGGTACATGCTGCAACACTTACTGCATATGCACCTGTAGTTGCCAATAAAGCACCAAGTGCTACTACTTTTACTATCTTCTTCATATTTTTCCTCCTACTTGTTTTTCGTAAAACTACGAATACTAAACTCTAGTGCATCATCGTTGCACACATCCACACATCTTCCACAGTTTGTACACTCCCCATCTGTCACAGAGATACTCTCTTTACTGATCATATGCAGTACCTGCTTTTCAGGACATACCACTTTACAATCCATACATGCCGTACAAGTATCAGCATTATGCTTAACACGTATCAAGCTGTACTTACCTATAAGTGAATAACTCGCACCCAAAGGACATAAGTGTCCACACCAACCGTTCTTGACACCAAATAGATCAAACAAAAATATCGCAATGATCACCGCAGCGCCCATACCAAATCCAAAGACAATTCCTCTTTGCATTATAGTAATCGGGCTAAATACTTCAAAAGCAGCGATACCGACCACAGCTGAGATAATAAGTCCCACTACCATGATCCAATATCGTGCGCTTCGCTTCATAAAACGATAATTGACCTCTTCTTTATCGAGATTCAACTTGCGTCTGATCCAGTTAGCCAGATCTGTCACCATATTGATAGGACAAACCCAAGAACAAAATGCTCTACCGCCGATCACAAAATAAAATAGCGTGATAATAGCCGCACCAAGTAAAACGTCAGCACCTAGAACAAACCCTGTTGCCAACACTTGAAGTGTTGTATATGGATCAGCTAAAGGGATCGTACCAAAGATCATAGAAGTCCCAAAGGTACCGGCTAAGATATTCCAACCATACGCATTAGCAGAAAAGTACAAAAACAAAAGACCTATCTGAGTCGTTCTTCTAAGAAGTAAGTATTTTATATTTTTCATTAGTACTCTACCTCCGTATTCAGATAATCTGTTGAATCTTTTTTGCTTCGCTTAGTTGTTGTTTCTAAACCTTGTGCATCTTTTACACGTTCCTGGTCTTTTGCATCCCAACCTTTAACATAATGGTCACCCGCCTTACCTTTGGCTATATCATTTGGAAGTACAAAAATAGCAGGTTCTTCAGTGATACAGGCTTGTTCGCAAAGTCCACAACCTGTACAGGCATGGTCTTGTACAATTGGAAGCAAGAATGCATGTTTACCTGTTCTTTCATTTTTAACGTACTCAAGTGTGATCGCCACATCCAAAAGAGGACAGGCACGATAACACGCATCACACTGTATACCCCAAAAAGCAATGCAGGACTCTTTATGTACTACTGCCAAGCCCATAGAAGCTTTGTTAATGTCAAGTTCTTCTTTTTCATTTAAAAGACTTGGCATATCTAAAGCACCCGACGGACAAACAGGCACACAAGGAATATCCTCACACATAAAACAAGGCACTTCCGTTGGTACAAAGTAAGGTGTTCCTATCAGTAAGGAGTCACCACCCTTTGCCATTTGTAAGGTACTTGGTCTCTGCTTTCCTGTATCTCTATCTATATTAGTTTCTCTGTTCACACACGCTTCTGCACACAAACCACACTTGATACATGCTGCCAAAAAATCTTTCTCAGGCAATGCACCAGGAGGTCTGAGTACCAAAGGTGAAGCTTTTACAGAATCTGTATACCCACTCCACAACATTCCACCAAGGGCAGCTAAACCAACACTTTGCATTGTCGTCGCCATAAAGTTTCTTCTGTCGTTAGAGTGTTCCATGCTTATGCCTTATAGAGTTTTACTGCACATTTTTTAAAGTCTGTTTCTTTAGACATTGGACACGTTGCATCTAGACATACTTTATTAATGAAAACTTTTTCATCAAACCAAGGTACAAATACAAGCCCTTGAGGGACTCTGTTACGACCTCTTGTCTCCACTCTTGCTTTAACTTTTCCACGACGTGAGTCGACCCAGATAAGTCCACCCTGTTTAAATCCTTTTTTCTTCGCATCTTCGGGGTGCATATAACAAAGTGCTTCCGGTACCGCTCTAAAGAGTTCAGGAACTCTCATTGTCATCGTACCAGAGTGCCAGTGTTCAAGTACCCTACCTGTACATAACCATGTATCATAGTTTGCATCTGGCATTTCTGGTGGATCCATGTATGGTCTAGCATAGATCTTCGCTTTGTTTTTAAGCGATTTTTTGTTTTTATCTTTAATACCTTTAAGATCACCCTGGGCCAATGCCTTAGCCAATGTTCCATAGAATGCAAAGTCTGTTGCACCCGTTTCTTTCGCTGCTTTTGCTGCATACGGATCATACTTGACATTAAATCTCCATTGTGTCTCTTTACCGTCAACAACAGGCCACTTAAGTCCTCTTACTTTGTGATACACTTCAAACGGCGCAAGGTCATGTCCATGTCCTCTACCAAATTCAGCATACTCTTCGAAAAGATACTCATGAATCATAAATCCATACCCTTGCCACGGTTTACCGTCTGAGCCTTTTACATTACGACTGTCACCTCTTGATTCTGTATCATCATAACCTGCCTGAGGGAACTTATCGTTCAATTTATAAGATTGCGCTTTTTTATTTGCAAATAAGATCTCATACATCGTTGTATCTTCGTTGTATCCCATCTTCTTAGCATCTTTGATGATATTTGGAAGTACTTTTTTATTTCTAAGTGTTGATTCACCCCAAACATCTTTGACTGTAAATCTTTTAGAAAGTTCGATCCATTGCCAAGTATCAGACATCGAATCACCTACAGGAAGAACTTGTTGTCTCCAGTGTTGTGTACGACGCTCTGCATTTCCATAAGCACCCCATTTTTCATAGATCATTGCTGTAGGGAGTACAAGGTCAGAGACTTTTGCCGAGATACCAGGATACCCATCAGAACAAACAATAAAATTATCCATTTCTCGTGCTGCTTTGATCCAGTGTGAAGCAGAAGCAGAGTTTTGGTATGGGTTGTTGACATTGATCCAACAGAACTTAATCACACCATCTTCTATATCTCTATGGATCTTCATAAAATGCTGATTACCTACAGGGTTAATGGTACCGTCTGGTACTTTCCATCCTGCCTCAGTAATTTTTCTGTGTTTAGGATTTTTAACCATCATATCTGCTGGAAGTCTGTGACAGAATGTACCTACTTCTCTTGCTGTACCACATGCTGAAGGTTGTCCAGTAAGCGAGAATGCTCCAGAACCTGGCTTCGCCTGTTTATTAAGTAAGAAGTGAACATTATACGCCAAGGTATTTACCCATGTACCACGTGTATGTTGATTCATCCCCATCGTCCAAAAAGAAACAACCTTTCTTCCTTTTTGAATGTATAGATCAGCAAGATATTGAAGCTTTTTCTTAAACGCTTCTATATCTTCATTTGGATCACCTTTAGTTATTTTAGCCGTATACTCAAGTGTATATGGTTCAAGTGACTTTTTATACTCTTCAAATGAAATCTCCCAGTGTTTAAGTGTACCTGGTGTATTTGTCATCACATCACCCTCTTTATAGCCATAAGGTTCGAGTGAAGGTCCTTCTTTTGCTGAGATAGTTTTCGTCATCTCTTTTGAGATCGTTTCCATCTCAAGGACAGTGTATTTCCCCTCTTTAATAGATTTTTCATTATCACGTCTCATTCCATAACCAAGATTGACAGGACCTACGGCAAAGACCATATGTTGTTTTACAAAATCCCAATCAATGATTTTTTCTGCATCATCTCTCATTACAATTTCACGTGCAATGTAGTTCCACAGTGCCAAGTCAGTATTTGGTGAAAAAATGATCTCAACATCCGCAAGGTCAGATGTTCTATGTCTGTACGTAGAGAGATTTACGATTTTTACTCTATCTGGATTAGAAAGCTTTCTATCTGTAACACGTGACCATAAGATAGGGTGCATCTCTGCCATATTTGAACCCCAGGAAACCACTGTATCTGTAAGCTCAATATCATCATAACAACCACTTGGTTCATCAATACCAAATGTCTGATAAAAACCAACCACCGCAGACGCCATACAGTGACGTGCATTTGGATCAATAGCATTTGAACGGAATCCTGCTTTCATCATTTTCTGAGCAGCATACCCTTCCATTACCGTATATTGACCTGAAGCAAAGTTCGCCACACCTTCTGGTCCACTAGCTTTAAGTGCCTTTTTAATGTGTACTTCCATTTCGTCAAAAGCACGTTCCCAGCTTACTGGTTTAAACTTACCTTTTTTATCGAACTCACCTTTATCATTCATACGAAGCAGAGGAGTTTTAAGTCTATCTGCACCATACATGATCTTCGCATTAAAGTATCCTTTAATACAGTTAAGACCTCTATTTACCGGAGCAGCAGGGTCACCCTTAACAGCAACAATACGCCCATCTCTAGTCGCAAGCATGATCCCGCAACCCGTACCACAGAAACGACAAGCCGCCTTGTCCCATCTCCATTTGGATTCTGCTTTAGCTGCTGCCGCCTGTGCTTCCTGAGGGACTGTAATCCCCACTGCACCTGCGGCTGCTACTGCTGCTGAATTCTTCAAAAAATCTCGTCTATTTAATGACATCTTTCCTCCTTTTGGTAATTAGATAAATATAAATATACACAATAAGGATATCGCTATTGGAAAGACTAATTCTTGATATATGTCAAGAATTGAAGAATTTTAGTATGATTTGTAAAAATTATATTAAAGAATTATTTAAGACTATTTTTCTCTTATATTAAATAAAGTTAATTTATTGATTTTATGTTCAATTAAATTGATACATTTTTTTTCATGCTGTTGGTTTCGATGATTTCCTGAAGCGCATCTTGCTTCAGAATTTTCACGATGTGATCATCAATCGTAATGATCTCTTCTTTTTTCAGTTTAGTGAGGACACGAGACAAAGTTTCAGGTGTGATGTTAAGCATAGAAGCTATTTCATGGTTTTTTAAATACGAAAAAACTTTAGCATTATTTGAAATTAGATCTGCAATTTTTGCTTCAGAGGAAAATACCGTCTCTTTATGTAATAAATTTTCGAGTAACTTCATCCGTTTTGACATAGCCTTGATCATGGCTAAAGAAAAATCCAAATTTTCTAAGCACTTATGCAATTTGTCAAGTGGCAACAAACCCACTGCACCTTCTGAAAGAAATGCACAGGTCGCAGGAAATGCCACTCTCTCCAAAGCTGGGAACAAAGCAATAGCATCTGGAGCATGCATACCATGCAAATATACTTCTCTTCCAGTCGGAGTGGTCTTATAAAGCCTTACATTTCCTTCCATCAAGATATGCAAGTATGGGCTCTCCTCCTCTTCATAAAATACAATGTTGTCTTTACTGTAATGTTTAACATGTATATGCGCTTGTAACTCTGCCAAGTGTACTTTACTAAGCCCTGAGAAGAGTGGTATATCTTTAAGTTCGTACATTCAGTAAATTCCTTGATATAAATCAAGAAAATTATACCATAGGAATCTAATATAATACAAACTTATGTAAAAACTCGTTATTAAAGGTCTTATCTTTTGGATAAAAAACTATAAACACCCAAGGATATGATAATGAGTGCAATACCTAGGATCAGATAAAGTGCATGTATCATCTGGGAATAATCATGTAACGCGATCTTAAATACAACCATCAACGCTTCAATGGAAAGTGCAATGATAATAGCTATAGAGAATTTCGTTAAAACATTTGCATCTTCGTTTTCTTTACTGTAATTTTTGAAAAAGACTTCCCTTTCCAAAATTGTTTTTGCAAGGTCAAAAATAGCCAGACCTAAAGTGAGTGCTACGATAGGTTTAAAAAGTGCATCAAGAGAAAAGTTCCCTTCTATAAAAATACTTGAAGCATATCCGAACAGTGCATAAACAATAGCAAAAAAAGCAAATGCCATCAATGAAAAACCCACTGCTTTATAAAAAAATGTTGTAAAGTTATTAAAAGTTTGGTTGAGCTCTATCAGGCCAAACCTACCCAGTAAACCCGAAAGTCTAAAATCGATAAAGATATATTTGTCTTCTTCTTTTTTCATCACAGTAATACAGGTGTGTCCCGTTGCAGAACTGATGTAAGGGGGACTTACAGAAAACTCATCATCTTTTTGCATAACTTTTGTACGCATATAGGCTCTACCCTTATCCTTTGCCGACAGATCTCTTTTATGTCTAAAAATATTTGCACCACATTGCTTAAAATCCTGATCTGTTACATAGAGCAGTTCCATAGAAGGAAAGCTCTGAAACACTTTTTTATAGTTGCTTGATGTTTCGGCTAAGATCGAACCATTATTTTTCAAAGTTGTAATGATAAACTTTTCAATATCTTCCTGATTTTCCTCATAAACTTTAACAAATTCTTTCATTGTTGTTTCCCTTACTTTACTTAACGTTAATCGATAAAGTATAACATCAAAATAGCACTCTGACACACAAGTAACTGTATAGTTATTCACCAATAATATATATATGATAAACGTATATATTAGATAACCGACTATTAACAACAATTTAGCTAAAATAATTCATTAATTTTGACTGCCTTATATGGTAGGTCTTGGAGCGAATCGTAATGAACAAAGCAAAATATATCTGGATGGATGGTGAATTTACACCTTGGGATGATGCCAAAGTACATGTACTCACACATACACTACACTACGGTAACGGTGCCATAGAAGGGACTAAAGCCTACAAAACAGTAGATGGAAGATGTGCGATCTTTAAACTGAAAGAGCACACACAAAGACTTCTTAATTCATCAAAGATGACACTGATGGATGTACCATACACAGCTGAAGAGCTCAATAAAGCACAGGTAGAACTCTTGCAGAAAAATGAACTCTTTAATGGTGCCTACATTAGACCACTAGTTTATTTGGGGTATGGGGTTATGGGTCTTTATCATAAGGACTGCCCTGTACATGTCTCTATCTCTGCATGGGAATGGGGAGCGTATCTTGGTGAAGAGGGTCTTAGAAAAGGTGTTCGTGCAAAGATCACTTCTGTTACCAGACCATCTAATACCTCCGGTATGGGTAAAGCCAAAGCCGTAGCAAACTACCTGAACTCTCAAATGGCAAAATATGAAGCTGTTGAGGCTGGTTATGACGAAGCATTGCTTAGAGATGATCATGGGTATATTGCAGAAGCATCAGGTGCAGCTTTCTTCATGATTAGAGATGGTGTACTCATCTCTCCTCCTAGTGACAATACACTGGAGTCTATCACACAACAAACAGTGATAGACCTGGCTAAAGACATGGGTATAGAAGTTGTAAGACGCCGTATCACTCGTGAAGAAGTTTATATCGCAGAAGAAGCCTTCTTTACAGGAACAGCCGCAGAAGTGACACCTATCCGTGAAGTGGATGCACGTATCCTCGGTGCAGGCTCAAGAGGACCAATTACAGAAAAATTACAGACAGCCTATTTTGATGTAGTAGCAGGTAAAAACCCTGCCTATATTCAACACTTAACCTATATAAACTAAGGATAATACATGCCAGCAGACATGAACGACTATTTTAAAAAGAAAAAATCAAGTAACAACTCAAATAACAATAACAGTGGCGGAGGCGGAGGGAACAATTTTGAAAACCCTCTGAACAATATGGGTAAAGGTGCACCATGGATATTTGTCATCGTAGCCATTGGTTTTGCCATTTTTGTACTCAAACCATTTACGATCATCAACTCTGGTGAAGTGGGGATTAAAATAAACACTGGTAAATTTGAACAAGAACCTCTTAATGCCGGACTACATTTTTTTGTGCCGGTACTTCAAAAGATCATTCCTGTCAATACACGTATCAGAATGATCACATACTCTGATGTAAGAACAGGAGAACTGGGTGACGCATACAGAAACCTTGAAGGTGGACTTAAAAGAAACCCGGCTATCACCGTCCTGGACAAAAGAGGACTGACTGTTAATATCGACATTGCAGTACAGTACAGAATGAAGGCAGAAACTGCACCGGCAACCATAGAAAAATGGGGTACAAGCTGGGAAGAGAAGATCATCAACTCTAAAGTACGTGAAGTGGTACGTGATGTTGTAGGTCAATATACAGCAGAGAAACTTCCTGAAATGAGAAATGAAATTGCTGCTGCCATTCAAACCAAAGTAAGACAAAGTGTAGATGCACTTCCACAGCAGCCTGTTATACTTGAATCTGTTGAACTGAGAACTATCAACTTACCTGTAAAGATCAAAGATCAGATAGAAAGAGTTCAGATAGCTAAACAAGATGTTACCATCGCAGAACAAGAGAAAGAAAAAGCAAAACAACAAGCACAAAGAGCAGCAGAAGTTGCACGTGGTGAAGCAGAGAGAAACCGTATCGAAGCACAAGGTGAAGCTGACAAGATCCGTATAGAAGCAGAAGAGCAAGCTAAAGCGAATACACTCATCTCAAATTCACTTACAACACAACTCCTCGAATTAGAGCAGATCAAAACACAAGGGAAATTTAACGATGCCCTTAGAGTCAACAAAGATGCACCGATCTTCCTAACACCTGGTGGTGCAGTACCAAACATCTGGGTAGATGCAAAAGGTAAACAACAGCAGCGTTTGATGGGTGAACAGTAGTCCATCTCTCTATCCTCGGGCTCGTCCCGTGGATCCAGACTCTTTCTATTTAATTCTTTTCACTCAATCTTTACAAATATATCTTATATAGCATCGTGCCATTGAACTAAAGTAAGTCGATACCCCTCTTCTACAGGCAAAACTTCATGCGAAAAATAAGGGTTACTCGGAAAAATGATCATATCTCCAGCTTCCGGTTTTATTTTGACAGGTTCACCTTTACTGTTATAGAGATAATTAAACATCAGCTCTCCTCCACTAAAACTCTGAGCTCCATTTTGTACATTGGTCTTATGACTTGTGGCAAAAAGTACCGTAGATAATTTTCGCTGTGGTGCAACCAGTTTAAAAGCTATGGTCTGTTTTGCTTTATTGATGATCTCACTTGAATCATCAGCATGCTTAATATAAAAGAATCCTTCTTTATACTCTAAAACCTGCACATCCGTTGACAAAGTCAATGCAACAGAAAAATACTCCTCTATCACAGATTTATATTTGATAAATTGATCATCATAATACTTTGCATAAAGTGAATCCAATTTATAGATATTGGTTTTACGATACTCTTCTACAACTTCAGCTTGAACTATACCTGCAATCACTTCTTTTTTTACCTGTGCTTTTCTTTTTGTTTCTTCATCCTTCTGAACCAATTGTACAAGTCTCTCACATGATGCCTGTGAAAAAAAGTTTTTAATAATAAGATAGGGGAAATCTTTATATTGATTTGGTAAAAGTTTATTGGCTATGTCCATACTTTCAAATAAAGAATCACAATAAATGTGTGTACTGATCTGTATCATTGGATAAAACCATAGAATTGAAATTGGAAAAAAAACTGGTGCATAAAAAGCTCCTTGGCTTTTTTAATATATTTGATATTATAGTTCAAAAATCGACTATTTATCCTAAAATATTTTTTGTTGTCTCATAGTGACATTGTGTCCAGTCAAATCCAAAAAAGCTCCTCTAATGTATACAATCGATATAATAACATCAAATATTTTCCTTATGGAGATTTCCCTATGCAAATAGACTGGAACAAGAACCCCCTCATACCTGCCATCGCCCAAGACCATGAAACATCTCAAGTACTCATGCTTGCCTATATGAATGAGGAAGCCTACAACCTCACCCTCTCTACAGGATATGCTCACTACTTTAGCAGAAGCAAACAGCGCATCTGGAAAAAAGGTGAAAGTTCAAACCATACACAAGAAGTAAAAGATGTACTCCTTGACTGTGATGCAGATACTGTCATACTTAAAATCAAACAAAATGGTGTAGCCTGCCATACAGGACGTAAAAGCTGTTTCTTCACTTCAGTCATCCAAGATAAAATAATCCTGGACAAAGAAGTGGATACAGATGCCATCTATGGTGTTGTAGATACCCTTTACCATACTATCTTAGAGCGGAAAAATACTCCTGCTGAAGGTAAGTCATGGACTAAAAAACTTTTGGATGATAAAGAACTCATGCTCTCTAAGATCCGTGAAGAAGCAGATGAAGTCTGTGTCGCTATCAACGAAGAGAGTGATGAACAGGTCATCTACGAATCTGCTGACCTACTCTACCATACACTGGTAGGTTTAGGACACAGAGAGATCTCTCCGGACAGAGTAAAACAAGAGTTAGCAAGAAGATTTGGGATGTCTGGAATTACAGAAAAAGAAAGCCGTTCCAAATAAAGCCTATAATCACACGTAGTGTGTCTTGTTGTAGCGAACACCCTCGTAAGCGAAGCGATTCGAGAGCTACAACAATTTTTTGTTTCGTTTTTTCTAAAAAAATGAAAAGGGAAACAACACCTCAATCAAAATATGAGGCAAGTAGATAAACTACACTTCCCTCTCACTAAAATATATTTAGCAACTTCCCGCACACCCTGGGCTATCTGCATTACCACCTGCAAAATACTTCCCATCAAAAGAAACCAATGAATAGTTTCTATCAGTTCCCAGTGACTCTTTTAAACCTTCAATAGAAAGAAAGCCAAGAGAATCAGCATTCATGTTATCAGCAATCTCTTCTGGTGTAAACTTTGTAGAGATCAACTCTGCTTTTGTTGGTGTGTCAATACCATAACGACATGGATATTTTATCTCTGGTGCAGCAATACGCATATGTACTTCTTTTGCACCTGCTTCTTTGAGCATACGTACGATCTGCTTAGAGGTAGTACCACGTACAAGTGAGTCATCAATGATGGCTACTCTTTTACCCTCTATAAGATGCTTCACCGGTGAGAGCTTCATTTTTACTTTAAGATCACGTATCGCCTGTGTAGGCTCAATAAAGGTACGTCCCACATAATGATTACGTACAATACCCATCTCAAAAGGTACACCCAATCCTTCAGCATACCCTCTGGCTGCTGCTACACCGGAATCTGGTACAGGAAGTACAAGGTCTACCTCTGCCGGTGTCTCTTTAGCCAGTCTTTTCCCCATCTCTAAGCGCATTTCATACACATTTTTACCATCGATAATAGAGTCCGGTCTGGCAAAATAGATGTATTCAAAAGCACATGGATGATAGTCTGGCTCAAATACTTTTTCTGACTGAGGCTCTTTGCCTTCTTCAAAAATAAGCATTTCACCCGGTTCAACATCACGTATAAATTCTGCACCTACCAGATCAAATGCACATGTCTCTGAAGCTACGATATACCCACCGTCTTTTAGTTTAGCAAGACTGAGAGGACGAATACCAAAACGGTCTCGGATCACAAACATTTTAGAACGACTTTGGATCGCCAAACAATATGCACCTTCTATCTTTGTGAGCATATCTTTAATGCGGTCTACCAAAGAATCTTGCTGAGATTTTGCTATGAGATGAATAATGTTTTCTGTATCCATATCTGTTTGAAAAATAGCACCCTTGTCTATCAATTCATTTCTTACTTCATTTTTATTGATAAGATTACCATTATGTACGACCGATATCTCTCCAAGTTTATATTTTGCAAATACAGGCTGCGCATCTCCTGCAGACTCACTTCCTGCTGTTGAATAACGGTTATGCCCTACAGCACACCCACCATCTAGACTGTCAAGTGTTGTCTGTGAAAAAACATCTGCTACCATACCACGCTTTTTATACGTAGCGATACGTTTACCATTAGCTACAGAAATACCTGTAGCTTCTTGTCCACGATGTTGCATAGAAAAGAGCGAATAATACGCTACCGTGGAAGCTTTTTTTGCACCGAATACACCGACAATTGCACACATATTAAATTCCTAAACAATCATTTATAGAGTAAAGACCACTCTTTTTATCTACGATCCATGTCGCTGCACGGATAGCACCTTTTGAAAATGTCTCTCTACTGGTAGCTGTATGGTTCAGTTCCAGGAACTCACCATCATTGTAAAACCCAACTGTATGTCGACCGACAATATCACCACCACGAAGTGCCATTACAGCGATCTCATCTTTGCTTCTTGCACCGATCTGACCATCTCTTCCACTTACGCGTACTGCATCCAAGTCCAGACCACGCCCCTTAGCTGCAAATTCACCCAATGTTAATGCTGTACCGCTTGGAGCATCCACTTTATGTCTATGATGCTGTTCTACGATCTCGATATCAAAATCTACCAGTGTTGCCGCAACTTGCTCTACTAATTGTTTTAGAAGTGCAATCCCTGCTGACATATTTGAAGCGTAGAGAACCGGCATCTCTTTTGACGCTTCCGTGAGAAGATTTTGCTGATGTTCAGTAAAACCTGTTGTTGCAATTACCAATGCTGTAGGATTTTTTAATGCTTCTTCACAAAGTTCTTGTGTTGCCACAGGTGCCGAAAAGTCTATCACAACGTCACACACTTCAAGAAGTGCTTTCATACTATTAGTCACCAGTACATCAGAAGGTACATCAACTTTGAGTTCATCAAATACATGTAATGCACTAAGTTCCAATGTCTCATTTTCTAAAACATTTTTAATAAGGTGCTCACCCATTCTACCTGTACTGCCTACGATACCAACTTTTGCCATTACTGTTGCTCCTGAATATATGAAATTACTTGAAGTGCGGCTATGGAACCGTCTCCTGCAGCTGAGACTACTTGCTTGGGTGCATTGATACGTAGATCACCTGCAACAAAAAGACCTGGTACGGATGTATTCATATTCAGATCAACTACGACTTGACCCAAATCACTCATTTTACAAATGAATTCTCCATTGTCATCTTTCAGCACATCATTTTTCACATCCTGCCCCACGAAGACAAAAAGTCCTGTGTTATCCATGTGTGTAATCTCATCTGTTTTAATGTTTTTGATGTCAATGCCGCTAAGACCCATTGCACCACCTACTGCCTCTTCTATCACAGAATCTGTAATGAGATGAATATTCTCTTTTCTCATGGCTCTATCTAGTGTTGGAGGTGCTGCTCTAAATTCATCGCGTCTATGTACCACATAAACGTCTGAACAAATATTAGAAAGGAAAAAAGCTTCTTCTAAGGCCGTATCTCCACCACCAAGTACAGTAACTGGTTTCTCTTTATAAAAAAATCCGTCACATGTAGCACAGGTGCTCACACCTCTACCATAGAATTCATCTTCACCTTTAAATCCAGCACGTCTTGGTACTGCACCAGTACAAACAATGGCTGTCATCGCTTCTACTGTCTCACCACCTTCAAGTGTAATAGTGAAGTGTCCTTCTGTTTTTTGTATGGACTCTACTTTCTTCATCTCATGTTTCAAACCGAAATTAAAACACTGTTTTTGCCATGTGTCCATAAAATCGAGACCTGTTTTACTACTGTCAAAAAAACCAGGATAATTTTCTATCTCAGAACTCTTTGTTATCTGTCCACCCGGTACACCCATCTCAAACAGTGTTACATTTTTTAATCCACCACGTGTTGCGTAGAGCCCTGCAGTTAAGCCCGCCGGTCCGCCACCAATAATTGCACAATCTAACATTTTGAATCCTTAAAAAAAGTAAAATACTTAATCAAATAATATCTATTATACAATGAAAATACTTGGTTAAAAATTTTAGAAGATTTTATCTAAATATAGATATGAAAGAAGTGTTAAAAAGAGGGGTTGCACCCCTCTTACATGCATAATAACTTACAGTTGTTCGTTAATTTTTGCAGCAAATGCATCTTTAGAAGCTGCACCTACCATTTGGTCTACCATTTCACCGTCTTTAAAGAAAAGGATCGCTGGGATAGATCTGATACCATATTTTACTGCGATATCTTGTTGCTCATCTGTGTTTACTTTACAGATAGTCGCTTTACCGTCAAAATCTTCTGCAAGTTCTTCGATAACTGGAGCGATCATTCTACAAGGTCCACACCATGGAGCCCAAAAGTCTACCATTGTTACACCTTCAGCGATAGTCGCATCAAAGTTTTCGTTTGTTAAATCAATATATTTTGCCATATTTATTCCTTTATATTTTATATAAACAGTATAACCTATATTTCTTATAAAAACTATTGTTTTAGCTTATATTCTTAAAAAATATTTGTAATTTCGTCTTAACTGTATCCAATTAGGATAAAATTACTCTCATTTATGTTTATTTTAAACTAATTTCAGGATGCGCAGAAGAACGTGTCCCCTCTATAGATCTGTTTTTCTTTCCTTTAACTGTATAGACAAAAGAGATCTTTGCCTGATCTGTGCTGTTTTTATTGGCACGGTGCAAAAGTCTTCCGTGAAACAAGACCACATCCCCTTTTTGCAATACCGTACTGGTTTTCTTTTCTATCAATCTTTGGTTTTCTTTTGGTGTAGCTGAGAAGTATTGTTTTCCTTCAAACTGTTCTGGAGAAAATTGTATTTTATGACTTCCAGGGATAAACTCTAACACACCATTTTCATCATACTCCTCATCAAGTGCAAGCCATACACTGACAAGATTGTCATTTTCAAAATTCCAGTATCTGATATCTTGATGCCACGAAGTCTCTGTAGAAGTATGAGGCATTTTCGTCATAATAGAATTATGATGGGCCAAAGTGAGTACCGGTGTGTCTTCGAGTACCTGTTCTAAAACGGGACGTATCTCTTCATTTTCCATCCAGGTCTTAAACACGATATCACGTTGATACACTTGTCTAAGTCTACGTACAGTGACCTTAAGAACTTCTTTATCATCGCCTACATATTCTGACTCGGTTTCAATAGGAGGGATTTTATATTTTAAATGTACTTTAGCCAACTCTAAAATAGTATTACATAGTTCATGATCAGCAAACTGACGCAGAACAAGAAAACCGTCTGTGTTAAACTGCTCTAGTTGCGAAGTGGAGAGTTTCATCGCTGTACCCTTTAGATAATATGAAGAATTATACCTAATAAAATACTAAAGCGTTACATTTTCAAGAAACTCTACTTCATTATGACGTATGATAAGCGCATCGATGCTAAATGTCACATCCAAGTTTTTTGTTTTCATGTAGTAGTGTGCGGAGTTAATGATTTTTCGAAGTTTGGAAGGTGTCACATTATAGACAGGATCAAAGTCCATTTTACCACTTTTCACTTCTATGAAGTGTAAGACATCATCACGACTGGCGATGATGTCTATCTCTCCTAGTTTACGTGCAAAGTAATTTCGCTCGATGATCAGAAATCCTTCTTGTTCTAAAAAATGTGTGGCAAGCGTTTCACTCTCGTCACCATAGGTTTTTGGAAGTTCCCTCATGGCTTGAAAAAGCCCACCACTTTTTCATCTGTCTTTTTAACTTCAAAGACCAGCATGATATGCTTACCCAGTACTGTATATATATTAGTATGTATGGATGTAATCATTTCATGCATTGTTACTCCTATTATTAGGAGTATAGAATAAAATCTAATGAGAAAGCAGAAGCATGTCAAATTGACATACTTTTTAATCAAATTCTTAAAATAGAAAACCTTATAAAGTTATATATTTTATAAGGTTTTGAAGAGATATAACAGATATCTGATCTCATTTATACTTTTAGCGGTTCTTGGTTTACTTTTTCTCGTAATTTATTTATAAATCTTAGAATATTAGAATTTTTTATAATCTTTCTCATTATTTTATATTTATATGGGAAATCCATAAGAATAATACCACCAATAATTGTGAGTATACCTTGGCCAGGAATAAATAGCATTATTACACCACTTAGAATTAAAACAACTCCAATTATGTTTTTTATTACAAGTACTACTAATCTTAAAATTGGAGGACAATTACCCCAAGGGCACTTTTTTCGTTGATTGGCCAAAAAATAATCCGATGGTATTTTAATTAGTATCCATGGGACCACTATCAAAGAACCAATTAATCCAACCAATCCAATAAGTGTTGAATATAAGAAGATTTCTTCATGGGTATTAAAAAACTCTAACAAGAATATTTCCTTATTTAAAATATTTAACTAGAATCAATGACAATAAACTAAGTGCTCATTTTTTTCATTGCATCTGATTTTCGTAAAGCGTAACGAGTCACCATAGGTCCAAATATTTCGAAGATGATGGTCGTTCCTAATACAATCGGTAATATAAGGTGAGTATACTCAGAATAATGCTGCGATGCTATTAATGCCATACCGATTGCTACACCAGCTTGGGGAATCAGTGCAAGTCCCATCCACTTTTCAATATTAATGTCCGAACCACTTAATTTTGCACCCAAACGCACACCTATATAAAATCCAGCTAGACGGGACATGATGTATATAAACCCTACAAATCCTACATCAAAAAGTGCATCAATTTCTAGTGCTGCACCTGCTAGAATAAAGAAAATAATCATAAAAACCCATTGAATATTTTCAATAGCATGAAAAGGACTTGTATGATGTTTTGCAAATGTAGTAACTGCACTACCCATCGCCATAGCAGCTAAGATAGGAGAGAGTCCTAACCATTGAGAGAGGCCGCTAATAAAAAAAACACTACCCAAAGCTTCAATCATACTTGGTTCACCTGGTTTAATCCTACCTGTTATTTTGGCGACTGGATAGCCAATCATATATCCAAGCAGGAGACTGCCAAATATTTCAATCATTCCAGTGGAAACAATCATATACCATCCTATTTGCTCACTTGCACTAAGAACTGAAAGTACTAAACTGAATAAAAACAGTGCCAAAATGTCGTCAAAAGCGACTACAGCGAGTAATGTTGTCACAAATTTATTTCTAATCTTCATCTCATGAACAACTTCATAAATTGCTGCAGGAGCAGTTGCTGAAGCAATACTTGCCAAAATCACTGCTGCAGGTAACGGCAATCTTATAAGAAGTAGCATTGCTGATATAAGCACAAATGACATTAATACTTTTCCCAAAGCAATTGAGAAGACAGAGATACCAGATTTATTCAATTTAGACCATGTAAACTGCTGACCAATTAAGAATCCAATCATTCCCAAAGCTATGGTTGTGATAGTATGAAACCATTCGTCAATAAAAACCTTAGGTAACAGGTTGAGACCACTTGGTCCAATAAAAATACCAAGAATAATAAGTAGCGATACCCGTGGTAGAGATATTTTATTTGCTAGGATTTCAGCCACTAAACCAAGGAAAAAGATAATACCAATGAATAGGATGAGTTCTGGATGTGCATTCATAATATTTAATTATAGCATTTCTATATAAACCCATGTCAATATCGGGATATTGGTAAAAATTAGAAACTGTCTTAGAAAACGAATATTTGTTTTAAAGAAATTCTTCGTAACAGAAAATGATGGAATTATCATACAAACGTCTAGCCCAAAGAATTTCAATGAATGATACAAACCTTATAAAATATAAAACGTTATAAGGTTTTGATAAGAAGAAAGTTTTTAATAAGAAGTCTCAAAGATACAAAGTTATTTTTTCTGTTTAGGTATAGTGATTTTCAATACTCCATCTTTATATTCGCTTTCAAATTTTTCAGCATTTGCATCTTGAGGCAATGTAATCGTTCTCATATAGGAACTTGTAAAGCGTTCACGCTTTACATAACCTTTACCTTCTTCTTCTTTATTTTTAGAAGTTTTTGCTTCTATTTTCAGTACTCTGCCTTCTACCGTGATGTCAATTTTGTTTTTTTCTGCACCTGGTATATCTGTCTCGAGTACGTAACTATCTCCTTCATCTACAAGATCCATAGCAGGCATGGAAGGAAAAGAAAATGTAAATTTACTGAACATATCCTCTTCCATCATCTTTTGATGAAAACGTTCAAACATTTTACCCATTTCCTGTTGCATCTTTTGTATCTCTTCAAAAGGGTTAAAACTTGTGTCTGGTGTTTTTTCTGTAGCCATTACACCGGAGGTTGCCAAAACTAAACTTGTAACCAGTACCGATACAATTTGCTTCATGATATCTCCTTTAAGAAAACTATTTTACTTCTATCGCTTTTGGCTTTAGACTTTTTTCTCTCTCAAGATCAATGACCAATCTGCCATCTTTATATTTAGCGTTGATCTTATCCTGATCGATTCCTTTTGGAAGAGAAAAACTTCTCTCTATTCTTCCAAATGAGCTCTCCATATGATAATAGTCTTTCTTCTTAACCTCTTTTTTCATCTTTCTCTCACCACTGACAGTCAAGATATTGTTATCAATTCTTACATCGATATCTTCTTTTTTGATACCAGGCATGTCGATCTCTACATGAAAATCTCCGCTTTTATTTTGAGCAAGATTAGCAAAAGGAAGATGGCTGGCGACATTTCTCAGTGCCTCCTTCCCTCTTTCATATCCTTTTTCCAGAGTCTCTTCAATTTCATTTCCGATCTCTTTTGTTTTTTCAACGATATCCATTTTCAAGCTCCTATTATTTAATCTCAATTTTTTTAGATTTGTTTTCAGCTTTTGCAAGCTTAGGAATAACCACTTCAAGTACGCCATCCTGTGACTCTGCATGAATGTTCTCCACATCTACATTTTCAGGCAAAGTAAAACTTCTTTCAAATTTACCATAAGAACTTTCTACTTTATAATAATCTTCTTCTTTCACTTCTTTTTTTGTTTTTCTTTCACCAGAAATCGTTACAATATTGTCTTTGACATCTACATCGATATCTTCTTTTTTGACACCTGGCAGATCAACTTCTACATGATAAGCATGCTCTCCCTCTCTTGTATTGACTGAAGGATTAAAATCTGTTTTGAGCAAACTTCCTCTATTCTCAATAAAATTATCTAAAAATGAATCAAAATGCTTAAATCCATTTCTAAACTCCTGAAGTTCTTTTGACGGGCTATATTTTGTTAAGTACATATTAAATCCTTTAATTTTAAGATAAATAAGTATAGTCCAATCCAGCACTATATATCTGCCACTTTAGTAGCACTTGAAGAAAATATATGATAAATGTAGCTACGCTAAAGGAAGTTGGTCTAGCAATTTTTGCGTATCTTTAAGTTTTATATTTTTATGATTCACATCGATGATACCATCATGTTTAAGAGTTTGAATATTACGGTTAAGTACTTTGCGCACAGTACCTATAAGACTTGCGATTTCTTCGTGCGGAAGATCATGTATAAGATTAAGTTTATTTTTGTTTTTACTGTTTATATTTTTAGAGATCAGTTTTAAGAGTCTAGTAGAAGTATCATAGAAGGAAAGGTCCAAAGCTAACTCTTCTATATCACGGAACTGTTTAGCTATATAAGGGAAAAGAAGCTTATTAAAGTCAGGATCTTCATGCATCCACTTTTTAACAACATCTATAGGGAAAACTATGATCGTTACTTCGTCTAATGCATACAATAGATTATCATGTATTTTATTATCTAAAAGGGTTACTACATCATACATGTCACCATGTGTAAGTATCTTCAATGTCTGTTCTTTACCATTAGAAAGATTAACTTGAGAAACTTTGATTCTGCCATCAAGTATAAAGAAAAAGATCTTGCACATCTCTTCTGAAGTAAAAATCAACTCTCCTTTTGAAAATAGATGAACCTTTCCATATTTTTCTATATCTTTATGTAATATGCTTTGTTCTATGTCAATAGGAAGTACTTGAGTCATCTTTATTCCTTTTCTGCACTTAAATTATTGATAGACTTTATTATATTATTATATTATTAATGTGTTTTTATTAGCAATATATAATACTAAAGTAAATAAAAGAGTGTTAGCTACCCATTTCTAAACCTTATAATCTAACATATTTTATAACGTTTATCGCTGTAGCGACGTTTGCAAGGCATAAATCTGTACCCTCCCATAGGAAACCTTATAAAACCTTCTATATAGAAGGTTTTATAAGGAAATGGTTAAAGAAAATTGAATGGAGTCAAAGAAGAATAAGAGAGTCTCTAAGGTCGCAAATTGCGACCTCAAAATTTACCCTAAAGCGATTTACTCACCTACAGGAATAACATCAACTTGAATTGATTTAAAGGCAGCGGTCATAATAAGCTCATCACTCTTATCACCAAAAATATAGTTTAAATTTGAATCCGCATGATGAAATGTAGTATAAAGTGTTTTTGGACGAACTTTATCTGTAAACTTTACTCTGAGTGGATTGGTCTCTCCGTATTCAGTTTTTAAGATAACTTTCTCAGTAGAAAACTCTGCTGCGTCATCTTCATGCACAAGTAAGATATCTTGCGTATGTTTTTTCATCAATTTTTCAGTGTACTTTGTCTGAGCGGAGTTATTATAGTGAGCCATAATTCTTCCCGTAGTTAGGTGATACCCTTTAAGCGCTTTGTTGATGATCTCTTCGACCATACCCGAAAGCGTATAGCCATGGTATCTAAATGCGCCAATTCCATCTTGTGTTCTAAAGTCTTCTCTGTGAAGTACTGGAGTGCCCTTTCCATCTTCAGTGATCGGCCACGAAATCCCCTGTTTTTCATTTGCTCTAAGCACCTCATACGAAGCACCTGTAAATCTATTTGTCGCAGTTTTTCTCACATCTTCCCAGATATCTTCTGATGATTCAAAACCAAAATCTCCACCCATTTTATCATCAAGAAGTTTAATCACTTCCCAATCATCAGGCAAGTCAGATTTTACTAAAGGTGTTGAGAGATGTACTTTTCTCATCGCATTGATATAGATACCTGTTTTCTCATATGCTGATTTTACCCCTACAACTATATCTGCACGGCGCGCTATATCTGTCATAAAAAGTTCTTGAACAAAGATAAGTTCTAAGTTTTCAAACGCTTTTGTAAGCTTATTGATATTTGGATGGATATGTGTAAGGTCTTCACCAATATTTAGCACACCTTTTATAGTTCCTTCAAGCATTCCATCAACTAATTGAGGTGTCATAAGACCAACCTCTTTTGGTGCTTGATAATCAGGGGCATAGTATGGAAGCATCCCCATATCACAAGCTCCTTGCACATTTGTTTGACCTCTTAGAGGCATTACCCCTGCTCCGTCTTTACCAATGTTACCTGTCATAAGTGCAAGGTGAACAATGGCCATCACAGCATATGAACCATCAACATGTTCTGTAATTCCAAGTCCCCAAAGAATGAGAGATTTTTTCGTCGCGTATTCACGAGCTATCTCAGGAAGCATATCAGCTAAATACTCATACCCTGCTACATCTCTAAAAAATTCCGGATTTGCATATGGATCCTTTAAGATGTTCTCTTTAAAGTGTTCAAAATTCTTCGTTCTATTTTTTATAAAATCTTTGTGGTATAACTCTTCGGTAATGATGGTATAAGCTATCATGTTTAAAACAAGTAAATTTGATTCATGTGGCGTAACCGCTTTATACTTTGAAAACTTATGAAGCTTGATCTCACGCACGTCAAAACATGCGATTGGCGTACCATTTTGTGCGGCTTTGATCATACGGTTACCAACAATTGGATGCGCTTCAGTCGTATTTGAGCCCATCACGATCATAAACTCTGTTTTATAGATATCATCAAATGGATTACTGGCAGCTCCCTCACCAATTGTAAGTCTCATACCTTTAAGCGATGGAGAGTGACAGACTCTTGCACAGTTGTCAACATGAGGGGAATTGAGTGTATAACGGGTAAACTTTTGAAAGTAGTAAGCGCTCTCACAAGAGCTTCTAGCTCCACCAAGTGAACATACTGATTTTTCACCATGCTTTGATTGAATATCTTTAAGCTTCATCGCTCCAGCAGTTGTAGCAGAGTCCAGATCAGTCTCATACCATGTATCATCTAAATCAGTTAGACTACCTGCTATCGCTACTTTAATTTTAGGATTTTTCTCTAAAAAACTTTTACGAATTCGGGGTACATTGATTCTCTCTTTTGAATCAACAAAATCGTAACCATGAGTTCCTTTAATACAGAGTTTTCCTTCTGATGTAGCACCATCAGGATGTGCAAAGATCTTTTTAATTTTATTTTCTTTTGTATCAACATGCGCAGCAATATCGCAACCAACCCCGCAATATGCACATACGCTGTCAATTACTTCATAGTCGTTATCAACTTTTTTTGTCATAATTTACCTTTTATTCACAATTAGGAGTAAAATTATCCTAGTTAGGTTTAAAATCAAGATGTTTTAAGTAACTCTTGTTAATATTCATCGAATTATATCAAAAGGATTTACAATTAATGTAAAAATGAATGTGCTTGTTTCAAAAAAGCTCTTATGATAACAATATACACTTTGATAACTTAGATATAACCCCTGCAATCAAGATCAAGGAATATTAAATGACTACAAAAGTTAAAAATCGCTGGTTCATGGCTCTGGCTGCCATGGCAATTCACATCTGTATAGGCTCTGTCTATGCATGGAGCGTATACGTAAACCCTATACAGTCCACAATGAACTGGACACTTACAGATGTAACCATCACATTTTCTGTTGCTATCTTCTTTTTGGGTTTATCTGCTGCTCTTATGGGTAAGTTTGTAGAGAGTAAAGGACCTCGGGTTGCTGCTACACTTGCAGCTGTTTTATTTGGACTAGGGACTGTAGGTTCTGGTCTGGCTATCTACATGGAGTCAAAAATACTTCTTTATCTTACCTATGGTGTTCTAGGTGGAGCTGGTCTTGGTATAGGGTATATTTCTCCTGTATCCATGCTTGTTAAATGGTTCCCAGACAGACGTGGTATGGCAACTGGACTTGCCATCATGGGCTTTGGTTTTGCCTCTGCCATCTCAGGACCTGCCATTAAAATACTTATAGATGCCGTAGGTATATCTTCAACATTTTACATCTTAGGTTCTATCTACTTCATCATTATGTTTACAGCAGCACAATATCTTGCCAATCCTCCAGAAGGTTATATGCCTGAACGTCTAAGTAATGCTATCAACGCAGGTAAAAAGAAGATCAAAGAAGACCTGGTAAACATTACACGTAATGAAGCTGTCAAGACTGCCAGATTTTATGGGCTATGGATCATGCTTTTCATCAACGTAACATGTGGTATTGCCATTATTTCTGTAGCTTCTCCACTCTTACAAGAGGTCATTGGTATTTCTGCTTTAGCCGCAGCCTCAGCTGTAGGTCTTATGGGTATTTTCAATGGTGCAGGTAGAATTATCTGGGCAAGTGTTTCTGACTACCTTACCAGACCTGTTGTATTTATCATTTTCTTTATCACACAGATCATTGCTTTTTATCTACTCACAACAGTGACAAGTGTACTATTATTTACTATTTTGGTTTACTATATCATGACCTGCTACGGTGGAGCATTTGCTTCTGTTCCAGCCTATATAGGTGATATTTTTGGTACAAAAGAGCTTGGTGCTATTCATGGGTATATTCTAACTGCATGGGCCTTAGCAGGACTTGCAGGACCTATTATTATTGCCTATGTTAAAGACACAACGGGTAGCTACTCTGGCACACTTTATGTTTTTGTAGGTCTCTTCTTCGTAGCGCTCATCACTTCAATCTTCATGCTTCTAAACATCAAAAAAATAAAAGCAAGTCAAATACAAGCCTAACTTATTTGCCACTTCCGTGGTACAATAACGCTAAATAAGAGTAAAATTATCTTATTTAGCTTATAATCAAGTTCTTATTAATCTTTCTCTGTTATTATCGGTCAAATTAAACAAAAAGGATTACAATGTCAACTGTAAATATAGCTCAAGAATGTGGATGCTTCAAAAGAAGTGAATTAGAAAACAATGTTACGTTTGATAACAAAGATGATGCGATGATCAAAGCACAAGGTATGGTAAGCCATATGAATGAAAAATTCTGTGGTAAACATGGTTTTGAACTTAGTGAAAATGGTAATGATTTTGCTATCGCTATGAAAGCACCACAAGCTGCTGCTTCAGGCGGATGCTGTGGTGGTGGACACTGTTCATAGAACAGTCCGCCCATTAATCACACCAAGTATGCCCTGTCGTGGCGAGCGCCCTCGTAAGCAAAGCGATTCGAGAGCCACGATGATTTTTTGCTTCGTTTTTTCTAAAAAAACGCCGTGAACGAAGAGAGAAACAACGCCTCAGTTCTAATATCTAAGGCAATTTAAAAAATAAATCTATTTAAAATTCCCAAACACCAACGGCGCTTTCAGATCCAAAGTTTTCACTTCAGCCATCACAGTCTGAAGATCATCTATCTTCTTCCCAGATACACGTACCTCATCACCTTGAATCGATGGTGTTACTTTTATCTTTAGATCTTTGATGGCTTTAACGATCTGTTTTGCTTCATCTTTATCAATAGTATCGACGATACGGTAGATCACTTTAGTGTTACCACCGGAAATACCTTCGGTTTTTACCTCTTCAAGAGACTTACCTGCGATGCCTCTTTTGATAAGTTTAGAGATAAGTATATCTTTAAGCGCATCAATCTTAGAATCTGTAGAAGCACTAAGGCTCAAAGTCTTAGCAGCCTCATTGAGATTAAATTCAGCTACCAATCCTTTAAAATCAAAACGTGTAGCCACTTCTTTTTCTGCCATGATAAGCGCATTTTTCAGCTCCATCATGTCCAGCTTAGCCGTTATATCAAAATAGTGATCTTTTGCCATCGGGGTTCCTTTTACTTCTCAATTCTCATCATAGCTATTTCACCATGAACCACATCAAGTTTACCTAGTGCACAGATAGCATCTTGCATTTTACTCTCTTTACAGACATGTGTCGTAAAAAGCAGTTTGGCTATCTCATCATTGGTAGTAGGTTTTTGAAGCATCGCTTCTATAGAGATATCAAACTCTCCAAGTGTTGATGTGATCGCGGCAAGTACACCGCTTTGATCGTCTACTTCCAGTCTAAGATAGTATTGGGTCATAATATCTTCTTTTGGTAGAAGTTTAAGTCCGCTCTCTAAACCTTTTTTATATCCAAGCATTGGTCCCTGATTTCCGCGAACGATATCTATAATGTCAGCTATCACTGCTGACGCTGTAGCATCACCACCCGCACCAGGTCCATAATACATCGTCTCACCTACACGGTCACCTACCACAGTAACAGCGTTCATCACACCATCCACTTTGGCTATCATAGACGATTGAGGTATCATCGTAGCATGTACTCTAAGCTCTACACCTTCACCCACTTTTTTAGCAATACCGAGAGACTTGATCTCATAACCAAACTCTTTGGCAAAGTCTACATCTGTTTGTGTGATATTTTCTATACCTTCTATAAGGATGTCTTCAGGTTTTGCATCTATCCCATAGGCGATACTTGCCAAGATAAGTAATTTATGTGAAGCATCAAATCCACCGACATCAAAAGTAGGATCCGCTTCTGCATATCCTAATTCCTGAGACTCTTTAAGAATTTCATCATACTGTGCACCTTCATTGATCATCTTGGTAAGCATATAGTTACATGTACCATTCATAATACCTTGAATCGAGTCTATATGGTTCGCAGAGAGTCCATTACGCAATGCACCGATAATAGGTATACCACCAGCCGTACTTGCTTCATACATCAAAGGGATATCACCTGCAATGGTCTGAAGCTCATAACGATGGTATGCAAGAAGTGCTTTATTTGCCGTCACCACTGCTTTACCATTTTCAAGTGCCTTTTTAACAAGGGCATACGGTTCTTCAACCCCGCCCATCAGCTCCACAACAATATCTATCTCAGGATCATTGACCACATCTAGTGGATCATCGCTGAGCTTGATATTTACCCCTCTGTCTTTAGAGAGATTTTTTACCACACCTGATTTTACGAGGATCTTTTTCCCGGCTCTTGCTTCGATAATATCGGCATTTTCTTCAAGTATCTTCGCAACACTTGCACCAACAGTACCGACACCTAAGATTCCTATTTTAACCATTATTTTTTTGCCTCTTCCAGTTCTTTTAAGTACTTTTTGATGTTACGTGCTGCCTGTCTGATACGATTTTCATTTTCTATCAGTGCAATACGTACGTATTCATCACCATATTTTCCAAACCCTATCCCAGGACTTACAGCAACATCCGCATGAATCAGAAGCTGTTTTGCAAATTCTAAAGAACCCATTTCTCTTGCTATCTCAGGAATTTTTGCCCAGATAAACATAGAAGCATTTGGCTTTGCCAATGGCCAACCTGCATTTGTAAAGGCTTCTATCATTACATCACGTCTTTTTTGATAACGAGGGATGATCTGTTCATCAGGAATATACCCGTGCTCATCAAGTGCCACTGTTGCAGCTACCTGAATAGGTGTGAACATACCATAATCCAACCAAGACTTGATACTCTGCAGTGCACCGATAAGTTTTTTATTCCCTACAATGAAACCTACTCTCCAACCAGCCATATTATATGATTTTGAAAGTGTATAAGACTCAACTGCTACATCTTTAGCACCTTCAACACTCATGATAGACGGTGTTGTATATCCATCAAATGTGATGTCAGCATAAGCGATATCAGAAATAATATAAAAACGTTTCTCTTTAGCAAGTGCTACAAGTCTCTCATAAAATTGAGGTGTTACTGTTGCCGTACTTGGATTATGCGGGAAGTTAACGACTAAAAATTTTGCTTTTGGAATAGAATTGTCCAAATGTTCTTCTACATCAGCCAAAAACTTATCTTCATCCACTTCAAATGTATCTTCATTAAAAATAAGTTGCATCTTCTCTACATTGGCTCCTGCCAAAATAAATGCCTGAGAGTGGATCGGATAGGTTGGATCTGGAACGATAGCCACATCACCAGGATTTGAAATGGCTTGTACAAGGTGCACATACCCCTCTTTACTTCCCATGGTTGCAACAACCTCTGTATCAGGATCCAGATCTGCATTGTATTTACGTTTATACCACTTACTCATAGCCAGTCTAAGTTTGTAAATTCCCTTACTTGCACTGTACCCATGTGTTTTTGGCTTTTGTGCTGTTTCACATAATTTATCAATAATAGGTTGTGGTGTAGAAGCATCAGGGTTTCCCATAGAAAAATCTATGATATCCTCTCCTTTTCTTCTTAATTCCATTTTAAGATCATTGATCTCTGCAAAAAGATACTTTGGTAATCGGTTTATCTTATCAAATTGAATTTCATCAAACATGCTTTTCTCGCTTTAAAATTTTTTTCATTTTCCCTATCCACACTGTACTAAAATTGAGTTACAGGTTCAACGGAAACATTCACTTCTTTCTCAAGAGATTCACTCATTTGTGTACTTGTTTCCACAACAAGATCTTCTACTTTCTCTTCTACCACTGTATTCGTATCATTGATCATTACATTAGCAATACTTAGATCTTCTACAGTGACCTCTTTTTTCGTCTCGTCAGTCTCTACCTCAGTCGTTTCTATCATTTGCTCATTCATAAAAGGAATCAGTTCACTCAAATGTTTTTTATCAAACTGCGTAAAAAAATACCAAGAGGCATATCCAAGAAGCGCCAACACCACTAGCAAAAATAGCTTTGAATTTCCCTTTTTTTCCTCTTCCATAGGGCCGCCCACACTAAAGGCATGGTCTTCACTATGCAAAGAATAATATGTAAGTGCCTCTTCCTTTAGTGCATTGAGATCTGCTTTATATTCTCGCTCCAAAATAGAGATAAACCCTAAAGCTTTGATCTTCATTAGAACTTCAAAGTTTCTGGCTAAAAGATTTTCAAGATTATCTTCAGATATCTTGGTCTTTTGACTGATACTTTTTACCGTGTTTTCTTCAAGAATCTCATTTAATTGCATAACCCATCCTATGTATTAAAATCGCTGCAGCAGCACTCACATTCAAAGAATCAAATGAATGTTTCATCTCTATTGAAACCTTATGATCTAATTTCGCCATCACTTTTTTGGAAAGTCCTTTGCCTTCACTTCCCAAAATAAGTACACGTCTTGTGTCAAATGTTATATCTTGCACATTTTCCCCATCCATAGAGGCACCATAAAAGGTAAATCCTAATTGCTGCAGTTCATTAAATGTATCTAAAATATTAGATGCTATCATAAAAGGCATATCTAACATGGCACCAGAGCTCGTACGTGCAATGGCAGCGAAGTTAAGTTGCTTCACTCCTGTAGCAATGATAGCATCTGCACCAAGCGCATATGCTGATCGTACAATGGCACCGATATTTCCTACATCCGTTAAACCATCAAGTACCACAATAAAATCATTCTTTTTGATCTCAGGCAGAGAACTTTGTTCGAATTCAACCATCTCTACAAGTAAGCCTTGGTGATTTCCACCTTTACTCATAGACTGTGCCCACTTCTCTTCTAAGAATTTGATATTATCGTGATATTTATGAAATAGATCATTAGGGAGTATCCCTTTCTTAGCAACATAAACGGTTTTTATTTTCTCTGAATGCTGCTCTAGAGCATGTAAACAGACTTGTTTTCCATATATAATCATAGAGATGATTTTACCTTTTTTTTGCTTTTAAGGTGTTAAGTAGTTTGCGTGAGTTCACTATACCATTCTTTAACGCTTTTATCGCTAAGATGGGCAAGAAGCTTTGCTTTAGGTTTAGGGGGTAGATCCAAGCTTAAAACCTCAGTAAAACTAAGACTTTTCTCTGCACTTTTTTGTGCTTTTATGATGACTACCCACTCACCTCGTATGGTCAATTCTTTGAACTGTTCATTGAGTGATCTAGCCGTACCCCTATAATATCTTTGATACTTTTTACTGATCTCTTTAGCTAAAAAAAGCTCTCTATCTTCATCTAAGATCAAAATCTCACTTAAAAGCTTTTCCAAACGATGAGGCGCTTCATACAGTACAGTATTGTAGCCATTGCTCATCGCTTCACTCAGCGCAGAGCTTCTCTCTTTACCCTTATGAGGTAAAAACGCGTAAAAAAGAAACTTTCCTTCTTCAAAACCGCTTGCAGCGTAAGCAGTGGTAACTGCAGATGCTCCGGGGAGTACATCATAAGGCAGGTTATGTTCTTGTGCATACGCTACAAGTATCTGTCCGGGATCAGAGATAACCGGCATTCCAGCATCACTGACATACACCACCTCTTTTTCCTCTAAACTAGAGCCAAACTCTTCAAGTCTCTCTTCACCATTGTGTTCATTAAAAGAATAAAATTCTGCATCAGGATACGTCATATCAAACCGCTCTTCAAGTAAACGTAAAAGCCGTTTGGTTTGACGTGTATCTTCACATAAAAAGAGTTCTGCTTTTTCAAAAAGTTTCATAGCTCTGATCGTAATATCTTGTGGGTTTCCAATAGGTGTAGGGATAAATGTTAACATAATAAATACTTTTAATGTTTGAGAAGAGAATAAGTGATTGCTAAATGTTCAAGCAAACTTAGCATAAGTGCAAGCATAGAGAGCGATGCCCTCTATGTCATTAGGATTAACCTAATTTATATTTGCTTTTAAACTTCTCTACTCTACCAGCAGCATCAAGAATTTTTTCAGAACCTGTAAAGAATGGATGACATGCATTACAAATATCAATACTCATCTCTGCTTTATCTGTTCTAATTTCAAATTTATTACCACATGCACATGAAACTGCACACTCAACGTAATCTGGGTGAATTTCTTTTCTCATTTTCTAACCTTTTAGTTTATTTGGTGACAGGTAACAAGCCTGTTCTAGTCGATGACTCTTCCTTTCTCTGAGAAAAAGGGTTATTGCAACGCTCTCTGGCGAGACAATATAGGGCGAAATTATAGCAAAATATTTTTAAATTATTATAAAAGCAATTTGGAAGCCACAGCACACACTGCACTCTCACTCTTTAAAACCAAAGGCGTATCAAACCCAATAATATTTTCAGACGTGAACAGTGCGACTTCATTCTCATGAAAACCACCCTCACAACCTATGACAATCGTCTCTATATTTTCTTGTGGATCTACACTATTTTCAGAAAAGTTCAACATCTTGCTTTTCGGATTTATCTTCAAAAAACTCTCTAGATCCTCTACCATCTCTAACTGCATCATTTCACTTCGTCCAGACTGTTGAGATGAATTAAGAAGTATCTTTTCCAAACGTTTGAAATCCACTTTAAAACTTTTTTGAGACCGATTACAGTAGATAAAAGTAATTTTATCCACACCCATTTCATTCAATGAGGGCAAGACTTTTTCAATGTTTTTAGGGTCAATGACACACCAACCTATATGTAACGGTACTTTTGCTTTAATTTCCAGTGTCTGACTCTCTTGCAGGTCAAGGTTGACCGCGCGTTTGTCGAGATAGGTAATGAGATATCGATGAAGGAGTCCGTCTTCAAGGTTACGAAGATACAGAGTATCATCTACCTTATGTCTTCGTACTTTGAAAATGTAACGATGTTCATCTCCAACAAGAGTAAGCTGAGGCTGACCAGCCTCTTTATGATAAAGATATAACATTCATAATCCTTATGTAGGGTCTCACTTAAACTGCACCAGTGCAGTGAGTCCACTGCTGAAGTGCCCAACGGAAATGCCCTTGGGGTATATCATAGTGTATAGCGGAGCAGGACGCAGTGTCAACGTAGTCATCTGAGCTTTGCTTAGATGGCGTCTTATAATGTAACTACACCTTTAACCTTGAGTACCATAAGTACCACCATGACAGCAACAAGTAAGATCTGCACTGAAGATATTTTCAAGAATGCACCTTTAAGTAACTTATGTGTGTCAGGGTTTTGAAGATTAGCTAATTTAATAAGCTTATACTTCTTGATCTCTGTATACATCAATACAGCCCAAACCACAACCATAATTATAGTGCTCATTGACCATCCTAAGTCACCTGCAAAAACAGCTACAATACCTGCAAATGCTATCATCGTAGTGATCGCTTGAAAGATCATCGTATAGATAAAACTTGCTTTTCTGAATCCCAATGGATTTTTTGCTGTCATCAGAGGGATCAATAATCCTCCAACCAAAAAGCCTAAAAAAACTTTCACTAAAATACTATGCGCTGCCAACATCTCTGCTATCATATAAATTTCCTGTAATTTTGATTTGTTTAAAAGTGGATTATACCCTATTTAGTTATAATCATCCTAACTTAATTTTAAAGGGTAAAGATGCCTGTTTCTATCACTCAAGCGCTTGATATTATATATAAAAACAGCTCCGTAGTAAGCTCTGAGATACTACCTATAGAGATGGCATTAGGACGTGTAATGAGTGAAGACTCCTTCGCTACATTTGATCTACCGCGTTTTGACAACTCTGCTATGGATGGATATGCTGTGAAATGTTCAGATGCAGACAGTACCGTGGAATGTACAGATGTTATCTATGCCGGAGATGATCCAAAGATGACACTTCAGGCGACAAAAGCCATTAAGATCATGACAGGTGCACCTATCCCAAAGGGTTGTGAAGCAATCATCCCCATAGAGAACGTGACTGTGGATGACATGCAGGTCACCTTACCCGAAGAGATCAAAAAAGATGGACATATAAGACATGCGGGTGAAGACATTAAGAGTGGTTCTGTCTACCTGCATAAAGGAGAGAAAGTTACGGCATACACCATTGCATTGCTTGCCAGCCAAGGGGTGACACATCTACGAGTGACACGTAAAATCAAAGTTGCTGTATTTGGTACAGGAGATGAATTACGTCCACACTTTGAAAAAATAGCCCCACATCAACTCTACAATTCAAATACACCTATGTTCTTAGCACGTGCCAAAGAACTGGGCTGCGAAGTACAATACATAGGAAGCTCTGGTGACACTATGGAGTCTTTGACCTCTGCTATCAAATCTGCTCTGAATGCAGATATTATCATCACATCTGGCGGTATCAGTATGGGAGACAGAGACTTCACCAAAGAGGCTTTTACAAACTTAGGTATGACACTACACTTTGATAAAGTAGATATCAAACCAGGAAAGCCTACAGCTTTTGGGACTATAGGAGAAACCGCTGTCATCAACCTGCCTGGTAATCCTCTTGCATCTATGGTAAATTATGAAATGTTTGTACGCGCTGCCGTACGTAAAATGTCTGGTATGAATGCCTATTATCATCATACGATATCCACACAGATGAAAGAAGACTTCACACTAAGAGCAGGTAAACATACTGTAAGACTAGGTACATTCGATGGAAATACATTTATGCCGTTCACCAAACAACTTCCCGGTATGATCTCACCGTTAGAGCAAGCCAATGCTATGCTCATCACAATACCGGACATTTCGATCCTTGAAAAAGGAAAAACTGTGAAAATACTACCGATAAGTTGGGAATTAACTGCTTCTGAAAAAGAAGATTTTTTTACGCGTTGATTTACTTAAGAGGGACTTTTTCATCCCTCTAAATTTTATTTTATCTGTGAAAGATATTCAGCTACTGCTTCAATATCTGCATCAGACATTGATGCCACTTGACCCTTCATAAGCATACCCATACCCGCTACATTTTTTGTACCCGCTTTGTACTCATTCATAGAAGTGATAATAGCTGCTTTGTCCTGACCGGCAATAACTGCTGATTTACCAAGTGCTTTTGTCTTACCATCTGCACCATGACATCCTTTACATGTAGCATAGGCTGCTGGTGATACAGGAGGTACTGCTGAGACAGCAGCTGGTGCTGAAGGCACTTCTGGAACAGCGGCAGGTGCTGCAGGCGTTTCTGATGTTACTGATGCAATAGCAGCTGTTGCAGATTCCGTTAATTCCGATGCTTTTTCTTTGACTGCTTCGGTTACCTCTGCTGCTTTTTCTGTCGCTGCCACTTTTGCTTCTGTGGCTTTTGCTGCCGCTTGATCTGCCATTTTTGCCGCTTCAACTTTTGCTTCTGCCGCCATCTCCGCTGCCGCTACTTTTGCTGATTCTGCTGCCTCAGCTATCTTTATCTTAGCTGCGTCTACAGCATCTACAGTATCTTTTTTAACTGCCTCTGCTACTTTAGTTGTATTAACTTCCGCTGCTGCTTTTTTTGTCTCTTCTCCACATGCTGTAAACAACACAGTTGCTGTTACAAGAGAAAGTAATGTTATATTTTTCATGATCTATCCTTTATATTTAGTTGACTGCCGGTTTTGTTGCTTCTGGTGGACAAGATCCCGGTACAGGCTTTGCTGGAACTGCTGTCTTTGCTGCTTCAGCAGGTTTTACCGGTTTTGCCAATTCCGCTGGCGTTGCCGCTGATGCAGGAGATGCTGCTTTTGCTGCTTCAGCTGGTTTTGCTGGTTCTACACACTCTGCTGCTTTTGGTTTTTTTGGTGATACTAACGGTGCTGCAGTTTTTTCAACTTCTGTTTTTACTGCTGTGGTTTTTTCTACTATTTTTGCTTCTTCTGCATAGGCTGTAAACAATACACTTGCTGCTACAAAAGAAAAAAATATTACTTTTTTCATAATCTATCCTTATTGTGTTAATAAAAATATTATAGCTAAAAATAAGGAATCTAAACTTTTGTAGGATTTTTAATCAAAGTATGATTGAGCAGCTTATCCCAAAGTGTACTGTCACTCCATTCACTTTGTACCTGAGGTGAAAATACGATATCTTCAAGCTTAATCCTACCCATCTGTTTACTATGGGCATCTTCTTTAAATCCTTGTGCATAGCCCGTGTCGGTCTCATGCACGATGATACTGTGAAGCTTTACTTCTCTCTCACCGTTTTGCATATCTGTACATGCCAAAACACGTTCCACAAGAAGATAGATCACACGGGAAAACTGTTCTGCCGAAGGAGAAACTGGAAGTTCCACCCATCTGTTACTATACGTTTTCATCGCTTCTACATAACTTGTATCATCTTTTGACCAAAGAGTGATCGCATGGTCAAAAGAGTCTATGAGTTCTTTGATATACCGTTTTGTCAGGCCAAAATCGTATACCATTTGCCCGTCGTCAAGATAGTTTGACTCCAAAAGTACTTCAATTTTATAAGAGTGTCCATGGATGTTTTCACTACAGCGTTGCGTTGTACAGTCACGCACAATATGTGCATTTTCAAATTTAAAAAGTTTTCTAATTAACATGTCTCTTCCTCAACTAGGAGTATATTTACCTGATTTTAACCAAGCTAACTAAAATTTAGGTTATACACCCTGCGTAGTATCAAAAACACGTATATGCAGTCTGTCACTGTACTTAAAATTATGTTTCATACAAAATTCAAAAACAGCTTTGTCATTTTTCCAAATGGTATCTCTGCTTTCACCCACAGGCATACAATACACAGAAAGTTTCGGTAAGATTTCTCTTATAGATTTTATCTCATCCTCTGCTGTAGTTTTTACCAGATACGCATCAATGGTAAATTTTAAAAAAGCTTCTTTGGCATGATCTCGTATAGATCGAAGTGCCTGAGGAATGATACGTTTCTCTTCAGGTTCACCTGAATTCGCCAACTTTAATGAGAGTGCAAAGATGCATGATTTATAGGCCGGATACTTTTCAAAATCTATCTCGATCGTACCATTGGTTTCAAAAGTGATCTCAATCCCTTCAGAAACCAACCATTGGATCACTGCATAAAATACTTTATCACTATGATACATTAAGGGCTCGCCCCCCGTAATGACCATATGTGGGTTATACCCTATCGCACTAAATTCATTTTTAAGTTTGTCGATCAGTGTTTTACTGTCATCGACTTTTGTCCAAGACTTAGCATAAGCACTGTCTACAGCAAAATAAGTGTCACATCCATAACGTACTTCACCATCGACTTCATAACTTGCACCAAAGCCGGGACAGTTTAGATTACAGCCACCTGTACGTAAGAAATACGAAGGTACACCCGCATATTTCCCTTCACCCTGGATCGAAAAAAACTCTTCAGTAAGATAAAACATCAGCCACCGGTCTCATAAAAAGCACGTGTTGAAATTTCTTTTTCTTCATTGGGATTATCTTCAGTCCAACGGTTCTCTTTGGGTTTGTCTTTAAGTACCTGGGCCAAGACATTTGCTGCACCTTGAATATCACCCTTTTTCACTGATTCAGCAATACTCATTGCTTCATCAAAATAGAGACATGGAATAAGATTACCTTCTGCAGTCAAACGGATACGGTTACAATTTTCACAAAAATCATGTTTATGCGGATCTATAAGTCCAAACTCTGTACCGTCTTCAAGTGCATAGTTGAATGATGGGCTGGCACCTTCACGTCCCAAAGCACGAATCGTATGACCCTCTTTTACTTTTTCAAGTATCTCTTTGCCATGCATACCTCTGAGTGATTGATCAGCATGTCTGTTTTCCATGTATTCGATGAAACGAATCTTAATATTACGTACTTTACAATAGTCTAAAAGATCCAATATTTCACCATCATTAATACCTTTAAGCGGTACCATGTTAATCTTGACCTTCAATCCTACTTCTAACGCTTTCTCTATCCCTTTAAGTACCTGTGAAAGCACATCTTTACCTGCTATCTTTGCGGCCACATTTGCATGCAGTGAGTCCAATGAGATATTCAGTCTTTTCAATCCTGCATCTTTAAGCCGTTGTGCTGCTCCAGGTAAGAGGTATGCATTAGTGGTCAAAGCCAAGTCTATATCCGGTTTATAATCAGATATCATTTTGATAAAAGTATCCAGGTTTTCTCTTAACAGAGGTTCTCCACCAGTCAGACGGATCTTCGTCACACCTTCATCTATGGCTACTTTTACAAATAAAAAAAGTTCTTCAAATGTAAGTAAGTTTTCTTTAGGGACCCATGAAAAAGGTTTTTCCGGCATACAGTACTGACATCTGAAGTTACAACGTTCTGTTACTGAAATACGAAGATAATCAACCTTTCGGCCATGTCCATCTATAAGCATATAAAATCCAATATATAATTTTTTTAATAATTTTTCTTAGGGTATCTAAATGTAGATAAAAAAGGGGTGATGTATATCAAGAAAGTAAGGACAAGGTATTACCCTGTCCTAAATGGTTAGATGATTAAACGTAACTAGTTACATGAGCCTGCTGATGAAGTAGACTCAGTGTCAATAACCTCATGTAAAGAAAATTACCTAAATGGAAAGTTTTTCACACGAGACAAAATGGAGCTAAGCTCCATCACGGCCTGTTAATGTAAATCTCTCCATTGTGATTTCTTCCATAAAAATGCAAGAAGTGTAAAGAGGATAAAGAAACCGATTACGATCGGTCCAAGCGCTTCTCTTTTTGCTTTGCTTGGATCACCTGCTTCAGTAAGATATGCTTCTACTTTTTCATATCCTTCTTTATTTAATCCAACTCTAGGCATAGATGTACCAGCCAATTGACTTTGTGGATTTTCTATAAATGTCTCCATAAAGTGATGACTTCTTGCTCTAATGATCATAGAGAGATCAGGAGGTAATTTACCCATATATGCTTTCACAGCATCCTGCTCGTCAATCACTTTGATCTTATGTGCAAGTGCATCTTTTTCATGTTTAAATGATGGTGTATCACCTAACTGTGTGACTTGTCCGTAACGTACAGCATGACATCTTACACACGCTTCCATATACGCTTCTTTAGGTGTTACTTCTCCTGCTTTATGCTCAAGCATATATGCCACCACATCAGCGATCTGCTGATTGTCACTCATCATCGATTTGATAGAACCCATTGGGTGCATCATTGTATCTGCATATTTATGGTCAACATTTGATGCCATCGCAGGATCTTTGATCAATGCTATCAAATAGTTTTTATCATAAATCGCACCTGCATGATCAAGATTTGGAGGTATAACACCACCCATGTTCATATTTGCACCATTGTGACAACCCATACACATACCATAACCAGCTTCACCGGCTGCTGCATTACCTTCAAGTTTAGCCACTTCTGCTACATCAGCCCAGAATGCTTTTTTAACAGCTACTCTTGCTGTATCTCCTGCACGTTCTGCCTCAGCGATATCATCTGTGCCATCATAGGTAAAACCATGACTCTCAATGACAATTTCATTTCCTTGTGCATCTACTTTTTTATGCATTTCATGGTGTGCATAAGGCTCCACCAAATAATATGTTAACAACGAAAAGAAGACAACAACTGCTAATATTTTTAATTCTCTCATGTTATGCTCCTTTCTTTATTTTTTTCTCAAACATTGTAATAATGAACAAGATCGGCCCCATTGCCAAGAATAACCATGCACAAACCACACCCAAGAAGGCAAATGTTGGATCTGTCGGAGGTAGTTTACCTAACGCAGTAAGTGCGATCATATCGACAACCAATACCCAGAACCAAATTTGGAAAAGTCCTCTTTTATGTGCTGGAGCTACATTTGGACTTCTGTCTATAAATGGTAAGAAGAAGAAAGCTGCCTGCGCAATACCAAATGCGATCAGACCGGCATCTTTTCCAAATGGACGTAAGATCTCATATGACCATAAGAAATACCACTCAGGGTAGATATGTGCAGGTGTCTTAAGACCATCTGCAGGGTCAAAGTTTACCGGGTCCATCGCAAAGTTAAAGTTATAGAATACCAGGTAAAAGAAGAGTATAAAATATACACCCATTACAAAGACATCCTTACTTAGGAATACTGGAGAGAATGGAATAACTTTAGACTCTTTTTTCTTTCCTGCTTTCCAAAGATCTGCAGATTCTGCAAAATCTATATCTGCACCCTCTTGGTTGTTTACATGTGGGATTCTAAGTGTACCAAAGTGAAGTACGATAAGCCCAATGATCACCAATGGTAAAAGAAATACATGCAACATAAAGAATCGTGTTAAGAATGCATCTCCAGGAACGTAATCCCCACGTATCCACTCAACCAAGCCATATGCTTCAAGAGATCCACCTGAGAATAGGTTTGTGATAACCATACCAGCCCAGTAACTCATTT
Organism: Sulfurovum sp.; assembly: GCF_041562805.1. Lineage (GTDB taxonomy): Bacteria > Campylobacterota > Campylobacteria > Campylobacterales > Sulfurovaceae > Sulfurovum. The sequence continues at coordinate 37,992 of NZ_JBFFOH010000005.1, forward strand.
GTCCCCAAGGTAACATATATCCAGAGAATGCTTCTGCTGAGAATGCAACAAAAAGTCCCATACCAGAAAGCCAGATAAGCTCTCTACCTCTTTTATATGAACCATAATAGATACCTGTTAACATATGGATATAAATGATAAGGAATACAATAGATGCACCGATACCATGAACATGTCTCCAGAACCATCCATACCCTACTTCAGACATGATCGTATAGTTTACAGAATCAAATGCCAGGTTTGTATCTGGTTTGTAGTACATAAGTAAGAAGATACCAGAAACGACAAGGATACCAAATGTCGCTGCCAATACCATTCCCATAGCCCATAGAAAGTTAATGTCTTTTGGGATCCAATACTCAGTGTTCATCACTTTTTTAATGGTATTGACAGCTAAACGCTGATCCAACCACTCATTCAGATTTTTTGCTTTTTCAAAATGTGCCATAAACTCCCCCTTATACCGAGATGCCAGCAGCTAGCATTTGTTTATATTCAGGACCTTCTTCACCCAATATTAGCTTTGTCCCTGCAATTTTAAATGGAGGAATTTCCAATGGACTTGGTGGTGGAAGACCAGGTTCATTCACACCAGAAACATCAAATACACCACCATGACAAGCACAGAAAAATGTTTTCGTGTCATTTTTATACGCAGGAATACATCCTAAGTGCGTACAAAGTCCTATAGATACATGAAATCTATCTGTACCGATAACAACATCTCTATCATTTGCTTCCATATCTGCTGTTTTTTTCAAAACAAATATAGGTTTCCCTCTCCACTTTTCAACAATAAGTTCATTTGGTTTTGCACCACTTAGATCAATTGTAGTGAAACCTGCTGCCTTGACACTCGGCAATGGATCCCATGTACGTTTAGCAGCATAAAGAGCACCTACACCACCTACTGCAGCACATGCACCTAAAGCCATACCCATAAAGTCTCTTCGACCTTTTTGTTCATTCCCCATATTATTCCTCTCTTTTAAATCATTTTATGCATAGAATACTACACTTTCATAATCGTACAATAATCGCAATTGCGCAAATGAATAGTAATATAATGTCTTATTATATAAAAGTTATAGTAAGTTATGGTTAAAAAGTGATTAAAATAGCGAATTTTAGGGGAAATTTAGCGTAATTAAATTAAGACAAATATAGTCTTAATTTATAATTTTTATAATTTATTGTTTTAATATTATAGTTTTATCGTCAAACTTTTTATCTTATTTTTACTCTTTTCTCTCAAATCTCTAAATGAATTTTGAGTTTATCACTATAAAATTTATCTACAGTATCTATCTTTTTCCTTTTTGAGCCATTTTTATATGTACATGGATGATCTCTAATGCCGCAGGTGTCACACCTGATATTTGAGACGCAGCAAACAGTGTAGGCGGTGTAGCTATTTCAAGTTTTTCAACTATTTCATTGCTCAATCCGGAAATATGGCTATAGGCAAAACCTTCTGGTATTTTAATCTTAAGCATATCACCCATCTGTAAGATCTGTTGTTGCTGTTTCTCAATATAACGGCTGTATTTCGCTTCTACAAGAATTTGTTCTATCACCTCATCATCATACTTGTCAAAATCTGGCAAAAGTGTCACAAGTTTTTCTCTGTTAAAATCTCCACGACCTATCACATCAAGCCAACAGGTTCTGTCGTTTATTTTTACTGCACCTATAGATTCCAGTTTCGCTAAGAACTCTTTCGTCGGTGTTACATGATTGACCCTTAAGTAATCTAAGGCTTGATCCAGATCCGCTTTCTTGGTTTCAAACTGTTTCATATAAACATCATCCAAAAGTCCAAATTCTTTTCCATAATGAGAGAGTCTCATATCTGCATTGTCCTCACGCAAAAGCAGTCTGTACTCAGCACGGCTTGTGAACATACGGTATGGCTCTTTGGTTCCTTTGGTTACCAAGTCATCTATCAGTACCCCTATATATGCTTCATTACGTCCAAGGATAAAAGGCTCTTTACCTTGTATGCTCAGTGCAGCATTTATCCCTGCCATAAGTCCTTGTGCTGCTGCTTCTTCATATCCAGTCGTACCATTGATCTGTCCAGCAGTATAAAGCCCTTTTATCTTCTTCGTTTCAAGTGTATGTTTCAGGTCAGTTGGCTGTATGAAATCATACTCTATGGCATACCCGTAACGTACGATTTTTGCATTTTCCATACCTGCAACAGAACGCACCATCTCAAGTTGTACATCAATAGGCAATGATGTACTCATACCGTTGATATAATACTCAGTCTCATCGATGGTTTGAGGCTCTACAAATATTTGATGTCTGGGTCTGTCTCTAAAGCGGCTTATCTTATCTTCTATACTAGGACAGTAACGTGGTCCCACACCTTCTATCTGTCCTGAAAACATCGGTGCTCTGTAGAAATTACTCTCGATGATCTCATGTGTCCCTTCATTTGTATAAGTAACATAACAAGGCAACTGTGTAGGATTAAATGTCTTTTTGTCTGTTCTAAAAGAAAAAGGCGGTGGTGGTGTATCCCCCGGCTGTACTTCCATCACTGAAGTATCTACAGATTTTGCATCTATCCGTGCACAGGTTCCTGTCTTCAGACGACCGATATTCAGTCCTAAACCACGTAAGTACTCAGCCAATTCTACAGAAGCAAATTCACCTTGTCTTCCTGCAGTTTGTTTTTTATCCCCTATATGAATGAGGCCATTGAGAAATGTTCCTGCTGTAATAATGACTTTAGATGCAGTGTACGTGTTACCAAGTTGTGTCGTAACCCCCTTGACTTCACCCTCTTCTATCACAAGACCATCAGCTATCTCCTGTTTTACATCAAGATTATCCGTGTTAAGTACTACATTACGCATATAGATACGATACTGATCCATATCTATTTGTGCACGGCTTCCTCTTACTGCCGGTCCTTTAGAAGCATTGAGTGTGCGAAACTGTATACCTGTTTTATCTGTACATAGACCCATTTCACCACCAAGTGCATCTACCTCTCTTACCAAGTGACCTTTTGCCAGTCCGCCTATGGCAGGGTTACATGAAGAAGCCCCTATCTGTTCTGCTAATATTGTGATCATCAATGTTTGACTGCCCATACGTGCAGATGCTAAGGAAGCCTCTATACCCGAATGTCCCCCACCGATGACAATGACATCATAATTCATAAAAAACCTTACCTCTTATTCGTATGCTGAAGCAAGGAACAAGAAAAAATATATATTTTGCTATAATAATCGAATTATATCCAAAAAAAGAGAGTCTATGTTTACAGGTTTAATTCGTGAAATTGCTACTGTTAAAAGCTATCAAAATAACATCTTGACCATCCAATCAAAACATCCGGCTAAACTTGGTGATTCCATTGCCATAAACGGTGTCTGTCTCACTGTGATAAAACTTCATAGTGACGGCTTCGACCTTGAACTGGCAGACGAAACACGTTCGATCATAGATGAAAGTAAGATCTCAGGTGCGGTACACATGGAACCTGCCATGATGATGAATGATCGTTTTGAAGGCCATATCGTACAGGGGCATGTTGATTGTGTCGGTACTGTTTCGCAGATCACTCCCCGTGAAAATGCCACTGACTTTATCATCACTGTTGACAAGAAATATATCGTACACATCGTCCCTAAAGGGTCTATCACTATCGATGGTATCTCACTCACGGTCAACGATGTAGGAAAAGACAACTTCAGGCTCACCATCATCCCTCACACACTTAAAGAAACTTTGATGAAAAACTACAAAATAGGGACAAAACTGAATATTGAAACCGATGTGTTTGCTAGATACATAGACCATATACTGGCACACAGAAGCTCTGAAAAAAGTATGAGCTGGCATGATGTTGATAGTTTACAGATGACATACTAGTGAATATTTACGACTATTTAACCCCTCAAAGTGGTGAAACCCTCACCACTCTTCTCGAACATAAAAATATCAAGATCAACCGGATCGTAAGTTCAGATGACTTAAAAGTAACAGAGTATGCGCAGGAAGAAGATGAATGGCTTGTTGTACTTGAGGGTCAGGCTACACTGCTTCTAGATAATGAGGAGAAGGAACTTTCAAAAGGAGATACACTTTTTATTCCTTCAAAAACACCCCATCGTATTTTAAGTACACAGCCAGGTACTGTTTGGCTAACGGTACATATCTTTTAGATATTAGATAACCAAAAGAAAGAAAAGGCAATAGCCAAAAAAACTATTGCTCTTTAATTTTAAAGAGTAGAAGGAAAGTCAATAGGCTTAGAAAGGTACCATGTAATTATCCCTGTCATATCAATAACTCCATCCTTTCCCCAATCCTCTTCTTCGAAAAGAGTCCATGCTGTTGCATCTTCTGCAGTAAGTGTAAAGATATAAAAAGCATCACCTGCATCAGCTATAACCTTTCCATCTAACAATTGAACAGGAAAAGGAAATTCATCATCTGTTATTACAGTACCATCGGGTGCTGTACAAATTTCATGTCTTGTGCCACTTATAGCAGAAAGTGTCATATTAGCATAACAAATTCCTCCATCAGACTGAGTAAAGGTATCGTAGAAAGTTTTCCCAGTCAACATAGCTTCAGTGATAAAAATATTACTTCCTAGACTTGCCAGATAAGCATCTCTTTCAGATTCAGTTGCAAATGAAATCACTTGGAATACAGGTCCACCATCTACAGTAATGTCAAACCCTAATCCTCCTGCTTGTTCACCTAAGTATGTCAATACCAAAGTTGATGGTGATGGGCTTGCACGATTAATTGTGAGAATATTATCTACAATGTCATATGTTCCACTCGTTGCAAACGTCGTACCATCAGCAAGTGTTACACTTCCAGTATAGTTTCCATCTGTTGCATATGTTCTAAACCCTGTTCCACCTAATGAATTTGCAAAGTATTTTGTCTGTCCTTCTAAAAGTGTCAAAAGATCAACTACATTAGAAGAAGGAAAATTTACTGGCGCTGTAAATAACCACGTATTGTATGGACTATCTATCACGTTATTCTTAACCATATTCCATTGAGTATCAGTCATGCTTATTAATTTATACGTATTTGTATCCCCAGAATCGAAAGTAATAACTACTTCTCCTAAAGAATTAATAATATAAGAGGATGGACTAGAACCACTATCAAAAATAATACTACCATCTTGTGCTATTAATATCTCTCTAAAGATTACTTCTGATGAAGAAATAAATGAAATTTGTTCAAAATCGCTACCTCCATCTGTATAAAATACTTTTCCAGTAAGCATTGCTTCTGTCATCGGGATAGTACTTTCAAGTTCAATGATTTTGTCACTCATCGCATCAAATGCTACTTGGTTATAAAGTGTCATATTTTCTATCATTCCAACAGCATTATGCCATCCTCTCCATATTTGAGCATCTCCGTTCTCGGCAAATAATGGTGTGTCATTATATGCTTGATATGCCGCATCTATAGTTGTTACAATAGCTTGCATAGATGAACCTGGTAAAGTAATAATCTCCCATGTTCCAACATCAGGTACGAGCGTGTTATCACTTTGAACACCCACTAAAGTACCAGATGTTTGAGTTTCTTGACCACAAGTAAACGATATACCTACAATACCGCTTCCTTCTTTCGCATCTGTAAACCAACGAGTACCACACTGGTATTGTACTACTTCAACTAAAGACAAATAAAACTCATTTCCTGTAAGTCCATTAGTACGGGCTTGTTCATGTATTCCATATTCATCTGTGATTATTTCATGTACCATCGATACACGTTCAGCACCAGATGGCATAGTAACATTTGCCTCTGTCCCCTCAATGTTAACAATTTCATCCGTAATATCTTGGCTAGAAGATATCGTAAGTTTATGTATACCATCAAGAGTAGCTACCGTATCATTTACGGAGAGTACTATCGTCATAGTATCAGTTTCAGGTACCCACACTCCATTCTCCAATACATAACCTGTATTATTTACAGTTGGATCTAAGATAAATTCACCGTTTACAAAAACCAACTCTGCAGTAGAAAACTCAACAGCAGAAAAATTAAATTGCTCTGCTTCAAATTGACTGTACGCTTGTCCATTATCATAATGAGTATCGAATCTTACATCCATATAGTATGTGCTTGGCAAGGTAAATACTGGTGCAGTATTTTCGACAACGTTTATTGTTCTGCTTACTTCTGTGGTAGCATTTCCACTGCTATCTGTAGCACTATACGTGATCGTATAGCTTCCTATAGCTGTATCCACTGTTCCACTTGCAGTAACAGAACATTCTGCATCATAGTTATCAGTACAAGTTGCACCCTGATCGTCAAATACTTCACCTTCAATAAGAGTAATACTTGCTGATCCTGTCAGTGTAATGACAGGGGCTGTAGTATCTACTACGTTTACTGTTCTAGTTGCATCTCCTACATTACCCTGCACATCAGTTGCCGTATAAGTAACTATGTAACTTCCCAATGTACTCATATCTACCAATGTAGTATTTATAGTAATATCACGTGTTCCATCTACTGTATCTGTCGCCGTAGCGCCAAGCTCCACATAATCAGTCTTTACCTCTAATGTTTGTGGATTAGCTCCACTAAGTGTTACCACAGGTGCTACTACATCTACAACATTGACAGTTCTTGTCACTTGTGTTGCCACATTACCTGCAGCATCTTTCGCATTGTAATACACAGTATATGTACCTGGAGTAGCTGTATCTACCACACCAGTTATTTGAGCAACAATAATTTCACCTGAATTATCCATTACAGTTGCACCCGCTTCAACATAACTGTCTCCCACAGAAAGATTAACAACTGCATCTCCAACTAATGTAATAACCGGAGCAACAGTGTCAATAACATTAACTGTTCTTGTCACTTGTGTTGCCGCATTACCTGCAGCATCTTGTACATTATAAGTTACTACGTAAGAACCAAGCGTATTTGTATCTACAGCTGATGCATCTATGCTTATATTAACTGAGATATCACCATCAGTGTTATCCAATGCTGTTGCACCTGACTCAACATAATTTCCACCTAAAAGTGTATCTTCAAAGTTATCTCCAATTAATGTAATAACAGGAATTGTTATATCCTGTACTATAACCGTTAACTCTTTACTACTTGAATTTCCTGCACCATCAACAGCCGTATAGGTAAGTATATACGTATCTGGTACTGCTGCATCCACCAGACCAAGACCAGTCACTGTTGCATTGATATCATCATAGAAATCGTCTGTAACATTAGATTCTGGAGCACTAAAGTTTGCATATTGAGTAACAAAAAGTGGATTTGATCCATCTATAGTAATAACAGGAGCCGTTACATCAAGTGTAGCTTTTGTCTCTTCCAAGTGTGCTACTGCTTCTGCTTCAGGGACCACTGTACCTGTATATTCAAGCGTACTATTATCTTCTGCAGCTGCCGCTTCTAAAAGTGCCACTGCTTCTTCCAATTCTACGATAGTATCAGGAAGTGTAGTGATATTTCCTTCACTCAAGACGTCTATAATCTCTGGTGTAATAGTAATACCATTACTCGCATCACCATCTAAATCTATAGATTGTAAGAATTGTGCCACGGCTATATCTTCTACAAGAATCGTAGCATTCTCATCCTCAAATGAGGAAGAATCTATAATACTTAATATAATATCTTCTATACTAAAAGTACAAGATTGACCTATATCAAATGTGAAGGTACCATTTTCATCTGTTACTCCTATTTCTGTACCACAAGTATACGAAACCCCACTTACTGCAGAATCATTATATGTTCCTACACCTTTTGCAACAACATCCGAAGAAGTAGTAGTAGAACTACCTCCACAGCCAACAAGCGACAGCATCGCACCAATAACCAATCCAAAAGATACTATTTTATTCATCAAATTTACTCCCTATAGCAATTTTTGCTACAGTATACATAGTTGATGTCATATTGATGTCATATTTCTAAACAATATCAATAATAATCATAAATTTTATTGATACAGTTATTATTCTATCCTCATTTTTTGAGCATAGTTTAGATAAAGGTACTGTCTTTTAGACTTTCTGCTACAGGGTTTCTTTGTTTTTTGAGTTCCATATCTATATATTCTAATCCGTCAAGTAGTTTCAAGCTTGCTACAGTAGAATAACGCATCATTTCGGCTCTATGCACAAAGATAAAAAATTCATTCTCATAAAGTCCTAAACGTATGGCTGCTGCTGTTGAGTAGGTAGTAAGAAGTGCATCTTCTTTGGAAATGGCCCTTATATCTGCAAAGTGTTCCTTGGTCCAAAGCAATGGATTATGTGCAGGACTGAAGGCGTCTTGGTAAATGATGTCTACCTTCTCTTGAATCTTCGGTATGCTTTTTCTTGCATCCCCTAGAAGTATCTCTATCTTGAACTGTGCATCTTCATAGTAAAGGTCTTGGCTTATGGCTTTGATAATGTGTTTGATGCTCTCAAACTCCGGTGGAAACGCAAAGGTATCCAGTGAACGTACAAGTCCTTCATCAAACTCCGGAGAGAGTATGTGTACTTTTGTTTTCAAGTCATATTTTTTAATGTAATATAGTGTAGAAAAAGTATTGTAGCCCAAACCAAAACAAATATCTAAAATAGTCAGTTGTTTTTTTTCTTTGGTTAGAGACAAAGCGGGCTTTACATGTTTTTCTAAAGACTCATGTAAAGCACCATCCTTCGTGGAGTGATAGGGTTCATCAAATTCAACAGAAAAGAGTGTATTGGTACCATCTTCACATAGTACTAACTCTTTTTGTTCTCTTAACGATTCATTATATTTCATCAAGGTCTTTAAATCTAAATACAGTAAAAGGCAAAGACATTATTTATTTGCATCTTTGAGTTGTTTTTTTGTCATTTTTAACTTCTTATTACTCATTTTTCCGATGCCTCTCTTGATAACCTTTTCAGCAATATGTTGTGCTTCATCCAACGAGTGCATTGTATACGTACCGCATTGGTGTAAATTAAGTTCTGGGATATCTTTTTCACTTTTCACTCCAAGTACATCTTCCATAGATTCTTTCCATGCTTTGGCTACAGCTTTTTCTTTTGGTGACCCCAATACTGACATATAAAATCCTGTACGGCACCCCATAGGTGAAAGGTCTATGATCTCAACATTCTTGCTGTTTAAATGGTCTCTCATAAAACCTGCAAAAAGGTGTTCCAAGGTATGGATGCCTTTTTCAGAAAGCAACTCCTCATTTGGTATACAAAAACGCAGATCAAACACCGTAATGTCATCTCCGCTAGGTGTACTCATCTTTTTAGCAACACGTACTGCTGGTGCGATCATTTTTGTATGGTCCACTGTAAAACTGTCTAATAATGGCATAGGATTTCCTTAATAATATTTTTTTGATTATAGCGAGATTTATTAATTTTTTAATCTTGTTGAAATTGAGTGATGAATTTCACAGCCTCAAGAGCTGTTTTAGATACATTATCTGTATGTTTTAATAGCAATACTTCATCTGCATATCCACATGTCACAGCAACACTGTTTATATTTGCTGCATTGGCCGCCAATATATCCATCGGTGTATCTCCTATCATCCAATATTTACTTGTATCACTTTGTAATTTTGATAAAGCTTTTAATATAGGTTCAGGATGTGGTTTTGGATACTCAACATCTTCTCTACCCACCAATACATCAAAATATGACATAAGCCCCATATGTTCTAAAAGTTCAATGGAATATTTAGCTGTCTTAGTTGTCACCACTCCAAGAACAGCATGTTGACTTGCTAGTTCCACTGCTTCTCTTGCCTCAGGGAGCAATACTGTCTTGGCACATGAGATCTTTCTATAATGCATCTTATATGCATCTACATGCGCATCCACATGTGCATCTTCTACACCAAGTGATGAGAACATCACATCTAAGGGATGTCCTATCTCCGCTTTGATCAGTTCATCATCCGGGACAAGTGCATCAAATGTTTTAAAAGCGATACCGAAACTTTCCAGTATCGCTTCTGTAGAGTCTATCAGTGTTCCGTCTAAATCAAATAATATAATCATTTTTTCTTCTTTTATATATACAACTAACTAGGTTATGGATCTTATCCAATATTTTTATGCTTTTTTAAATTCTTTTTTTTAATACTCGGGTCTGGATTGAACTTTATAATAGTCACAATAGGCACAATAAAACCAACAATGATCGCCACCCAAAGCAACATACCCAGATCATCATAATTTGCAGGTACTACTATCTTTCCATCTTCTTTAATTTCTCGGGTCATGATAAAGATTTTATTGAGATATTTACTTAAAAGTCCTCCTGCACTAAGCGCAATGTTCATGAGACTGGCCATTAGTGCAAACCACGTTCCTTTATGGCCCTCTGGAGCATAGATAGCGACCAGGGTCAACATCAATACCCCTGCAATATAATCAAAAGGCGAAGCCACTGCTGTATCGACAAGAGCCACCGTTCTTGCATCTATACCAAGCATCGTGTGCACATCATAATACATGGCTAATATCGGCAAGGATAAAACACTCCCTATGATCGTCATCCAAATAAGTACTTTTCCTATGGCCTGATTAACGATGTACTTCGAACTGATCCACATCCCTACTAGTGCCAAAGCCGCACCTATTTGGCCCAATGTACCAAAAAATGCTTTGTCAAATCCCAGGACATCTATCTCCCACCATGTAAGTGCAGGTCCTACACTTGGCATAGCCCTATATACAAAAATAACGATCATTGCCATCTGTATATGTTTAATAGTTTCTGGATCCAGATCCATGATAAGCGTACGAAGAAAATAGAGGACAACGCCTAAAGAGACAAAAAAGACTATTTCCTGAGAGTATGGTACTTCGTTATATCCTATAAGTACCACAAAAACAGCAAAGAGAAACCCACCAAAAAAGATCTGCTTATTGAGCGGCGAAGACTCTACCGGATTCAATTTCACCAATGTTACCCCGATTATAGAAAGTACTGGAATAAACAAAGAGATCTTGAACATGGTTTCATAGCTATATATTTCGGCAAGCCACCCTTTTAATCCTGCCACAGAAAAAATAGCCAATCCCAAAGAAAGTCGGGCAAGGACTTGGATCATTGCCAACTCTTTCCTTATCTCAACATCTGTTTGGCTTTTATCTACTACTTCCGTACTCATGGTATCTGCCACGACATCTTGCATTACAAAACCCACCACCGAGAGCACTGATGCAAATATATAGACCTTTTCTTTTGTGTAGGCCGCCAACAAAACAGCATCTGAAACCAATCCTATCATAAGTAACGTTCCGGAAACCATAAGCAGTGCGCCTATATAAACATAAACCTTACGGTTAGATCCAAAAGGAGAAAAAGAGTCTACCATCTGACCAAATATCATTTTGATCGTCCATGGTACAGTAAGCCAAACACCGAGAGATATAAGGTTTTCTGCAGAGAGGTTCAACTGCTCTTTCACCCAAAATGTCTCCGCTACAGCTGAAAATCCACTGGCACCATAGGCAAAGTAAATAAGAAGTAGTGGAACATAACGCATTTTGATCGCGCGGATGGGTGTCATGATCATGTCAAAAAAGTTTGTCATTTAATGTCTTTAGGCGTAAATTTAGAGTTATTCTATCATATTTTGAATTCGTACATTATTACTCCTAATTTCATAAATATAATTTATAAGTTTTAGGAAAAACAAGGGTCATACATAATAGTAAAAAACTGCTCATTCTTTAAAATTATAAGTATTTTTAATCAATTTTATAAAATATACAAATTTTAATTTTGATTTAATCATCTCTGTCTTACACTTAATAAGAACAATTAATTTAACTATAGATTATGTTATAGAGTACATGATTTTGGTTCAAAAAGGAAGAATATGGCACGAATAATAGTAATGGGTGGTGGAGTCTCAGGACACACTGCTGCAACATTTGCAAAAAAATGGCTTGGGGGAGATCATGAAGTGGTGGTAGTCACTCCAAACTCTCAATGGAACTGGATTCCATCTAACATTTGGGTGGGTGTAGGACAGATGAAAAAAGAGGATGTTGTATTTCCTCTCGCACCGATCTATAAAAAAGCGGGGATCGACTACAGGCAAGCAAAAGCTGTTTCTATCCATCCTAATGGAAAAGCCGATAGTGATACTCCATACATTGTGATCGAATCTACAGAAGAGGCTACAAAAGGCCAAACAGAAGATTTAACGTACGATTACCTTATCAATGCCACTGGACCTAAGCTCAATTTTGATGCAACACCAGGTTTGGGTAATGGGAATGGGGAATTGGGAGAGCATACTGTTTCTGTGTGTACTGCAGACCATGCTGTCCATGCAAATGATGAGCTCAACAAAGTGTTTGAAAAAGCAAAAGCTGGCGAAAGACAAAAACTTCTTGTAGGTACAGGTCATGGTATGTGTACATGTCAGGGTGCAGCATTTGAATACATCTTCAACATTGAGCATGAAGCAAGAAAAGCCGGTGTGAGGGATATGCTAGATATCAAATGGATCTCTAATGAATCATTCCTTGGTGACTTTGGTATGGGTGGACTTCACATGAAAGTGGGAGGTTACGCAGTAAGTTCTAAACTTTTTGCTGAGTCTCTTTACGCTGAAAGAAATGTACCATGGATCATTGGTGCGCATGTGAACAAAGTAGAAGAAGGGAAAGTACATTATGAACTTCTTGATGGAAGTATGGGTGAAGAAGAGTTTGACTTTTCTATGCTTATCCCACCATTTGGAGGGGTAGGACTTAAAGCCTATGACAAAGATGGTTCAGACATGACTGATACACTTTTTGCTCCTAACGGATTTATGAAAGTAGATGCAAAATACGATGCAGGTGCGTATGAGAACTGGAAAGCATCTGACTGGCCAAGAACATACCAAAACCCATCGTTTGGTAACATCTTTGCATGTGGTATCGCCTTTGCACCGCCGCATCTTATCTCTAAACCTATGAGTTCACCAAACGGAACACCGATCAACCCTACACCGCCAAGAACGGGTATGCCTGCAGGTATCATCGGGAAAGCAGTTGCGCACTCTGTATGCGATATGATCAAAAGTGGTGAAAATGCACATCTTCATGAAGCTTCTATGGCAGAAATGGGTGCAGCATGTGTTGCAAGTGCCGGTAAAGGTGTCTTTGATGGCCAGGCAGCAGCAATGACGGTCTACCCTGTTGTACCAGACTTTGAAAAGTACCCTGGAACAGGTCGTGATACAGATTATACATTTGGAGAGATCGGTCTAGCTGGTCACTGGATCAAACATATCCTACACCATCTGTTCATCTATAAAGCTAAACTCAAGCCAGGTTGGACGCTGATTCCAGAGTAAGCCCAATCTGGGTCTACATATGAAAAAACTATTATAGAAAAAAGGAGATACAATGAAAAAAGAAGAAGAAGTAAATTTTCAAAATGAACAATTTAACTTAACCATGATCCCAGGGAAATTTGCAAGATCGATGAGAACTTGTAAGATTTGGCAATTTATTAGATTTATGGTGATCAACATTAAAATGCTGATCGTAGTAAGTAAAAGCCACTGATCTATCTATGTACCTTAGTTCATCTAAGGTACATAGACTACAAACCTTTATTCTATTTTTACCCCATTAAATATCTAAATATAGCATAAGCGTTTCAAAGAGAGAATATGATACAAAAAATGACACAATACCCTACAGTCATGAGTTTAGAATTTGGTGGACCTGTACGCCATTTTGATAATACATTGCTAGAGATCATACAAGATCTCAAAGACACGATAGAAGCAAATGAACTCAACGCATTAGCAGCATTTCAAATAGCTTCACCTCTTGCTGTCATTGTTATCAAACAAGATGAAGATCGGTTTTTAGAGATCATCAATCCTGTGATCATCAAAAGAGAGGGATCTGTTACGCCTATTGAGTCTACAGCCTATTTTCCAGGTCTCAGTGCCAAAACAAAACGCTATGAAAAAATAAAGCTCATGTATGAAGACAGGGAAGGGAAACAGCAGTTTCTCTCTGCTGAAGGGGATCTGGCCATCACTATTCAAAGGAAAACAGATTATTTACTTGGTGCAAACTTTAGAATAAGAATGACTGAAGAAGAACAAAAACTCTTTGATAGCAAACTAGAATTTGGAACAGATGATATCGATCATAATGATTGTCCTACTGTATTTAAAAGAGATAAAATACTGCACCTTATCAAATATGGATTCATTTTAGGTGTCATAGGTCTGATTCTAAGTTTATTCGTCGATACAAATATGGCAGATATGATTAAAATAGCAGAGAACTATCTTATGCTAATACTCTTAGTACTGACCATTATTTATTTTTTATATGCACAGCATGAGGGAAAACAATATAAACAGTGTACTTCCTGTCAAATAGGTAATATTATTGGCACCATAGTTATTATAACTTTCAAACTACTCTTACTCTTTTTAGCGAATTATTTTTTACTCTATTAAATTATGGTTTCTTTGTCATGTCATGCCTTTTTATGTGCGTGATCATATATACTTAGATTTAAAAGTTCTTAGATTGGTAAATAATAAATGAAGGTTTATAAAATGTAGACTTTGCAAGAGAAAAACTCTTGCAAAAGATACCAAGGGTAAACCTTGGTAAAGAAGTCGAAACGTACCTCCGAAGAGATTTTCCAAAGACAAGCTTTGGTAAAAGATCGACTATCTTTTTGAGAATTGTGGAGATCTTCTCGCTTTTTTCTTTCCTGGCTTCTTTCTTTCAACTACTCTTGAATCTCTAGTAAGAAGTCCCATTGGTTTAAGAATTGCTCTGAAAGATGGTTCAAACTCAACAAGAGCTTTAGTGATTCCATGCTTAAGTGCATCTGCTTGTGCTGAATATCCACCACCAAGTGTAGTAGCTTTGATATTCATAGCGTCAAGTTGCTTAGTAAGCTCAAGTGGAAGTCTTACTTTCATCTTAAGTGTTTCATGTCCACCTAACCATTGGTCAAGTGTTTTACCGTTGATAAGCATTTCACCGTTACCTGGAGTCATCCAAACTTTAGCGATAGCCGCTTTTCTTTTACCTGTTGCATAAATAGTTGCCATGCTTACGCCTCCTTATTGATTTGAGCAGTGTGTGGGTGTTCAGCACCTGCATATACTTTAAGCTTTTTAAGCATCGCTCTACCAAGAGTAGTCTTAGGCAGCATACCTCTAACAGCTTGCTTGAAAAGTTTTTCAGTATGATTTTCTAGCATATCACCAAGTTTTTTACTTTTAGTAGAACCGAAGTAACCACTGTGTGTAAAGTACTCTTTATCTTCAAGTTTAGCACCTGAGAATTTTGCTTTTTCAGCGTTGATGATTACTACGAAGTCACCACAATCTACGTTTGGTGTAAATGATGGCTTGTGTTTACCTCTAAGAAGTGTCGCTACTTCAGTTAAGATACGACCAAAAGTTTTACCTTCTGCATCGATCAGAACCCAGTCACGAGTCACGTCAGCAGGTTTAAGAACTGATGTCAATTTCATGAATTTTCCTTGTTTAAATAGAACCATTTACTCTGCAAATGTTCTTTTGTGGACGGATTGTACCCACATAACCTTAAAATTTATTTAAATTAAGTTTATTTTAAGATTGATATATCAATTTCGTCTCCAGTAAGATAAACGATCATGCCTTCTGTTCTTTTCCCTGTAATTGTATGTATCGCTTTTTGGTAATACCTCACCTGATTTTGATGTTTTACAGCATATTTCTTAGAACTTTTATAATCTATAACCAAATTATGATCTTCATACTCTAAAAGCAAATCTATCTGTTTAAGTTCTCCCTCAAAACTCAGAGACTGCTCTTTGGTTATTTTTGCCCCATCCAATATCTCTTGAAATGCTTTATTTTCTATTAAATTTTTAATACGAACTTCGATCTCTTCTAAACTTGCATCCGATAACTGTTGTCCATAACGATTTTTTAATGCGATCATTGCTGTACCTAAACTCACTTCATCAAAGGTACCCAACATCTCCAGGCCATAATGCAACGCAGTACCAAATAA